>CAIYYV010000396.1 GCA_903930425.1 Akkermansiaceae bacterium
AGCGGGCTCCCTTGGCGTCTGGCGTTGAAAAATGCCATGCTTTGTCAGATCAGGTTGAGCGGGCCCCAACCAAAACCAAGGCCGATGCTCAGCACGCGCGCCGAGCGCCGGGTTGCATCCGCTAGACTCAGGAATGAACCGTCATGATTGACGACTTTAAGACCTAACAGCCATTTGCCGGGAGTGGTCCCAAAACGGTGCAAAAGAAAACACTCCAGCACAAACCACGGCACATAGAGAAAGAGCATCGACCACGGATTGTTGAGCGTCGCCCCAATGTCCCGCCCGACCGCCCACAAAAGAAACCACCAGACGCCCGCAAAAGTATAAAGATCCAACCACCGCGCCCAAAAACGCCGGACCAAAAATGCGGAAGCCACAAGCGGCGGCGGGCCAACCCGACCCGGCCCACCTCCATCGTCTGCGGAGACCTCCGATGTGACAGCCACCTCAATCGGCCGATCAAACTCTCTCTCAAACAAACTGATTTCTATCAGCGGCTTCCATGCCGTAAGTCCTTCGTGCCACGCCGGCGTGCTCGATGGCAACTCGCCCTGCTCGATTTTCTTCCGAATATCGAAGTCATGAATCGGCCCGATTTTTTCACCATTTTGAATGATCCAAAGGTCCATAGTTCAGAGGTTTCTCAGGGATTTGGCGGCATCACTTCGGGCCGCCAAAAATGCGGGAACCAAGGCGGCCAACGAACACAAAATGAATGCCAGCAAACCAATGACCGACTGCTCTAACGGGTTGTTGTAGGCCGGTAGCACTCCAAAACCCGTGAATGAGGCGGTGAACGGGTCAAATCCAAGAGACCGGAAAACCCCCTGAATCGGACCACGGAAATAAATCACAACCCGCCCGAAGCCGATGCCCAGAATCGCCCCTAACAACCCCAGAATCATTCCCTGATAGAGGAACACCCTGACAATCTGTCCGGGTGCCGCGCCAAGTGCCTTCATGACGCCGATTTCCTGGCGTTTCTGGATGGTGACAGTGAACATAACAGCCATCATGGAAAATGCGGAAACCAGGACGATGAATGAGAGCGCGAAATACATCATCACCCGTTGTTGGTTGATCAACGCGAAAAACGCCTGATATTGATCACCCCATGTCAGCAACGACCATTCGGTGCCGAGAATCAGCCGCGATTGAGCGGCAACTGGCTCGGCGGCGTAGGCGTCGTCGAGCCGCAGCGCGATGCCTTGCACCGACTCGCCCAAACCTGCGAGCTTTTGGGCAAGCGGCAGTGGCACAAAGAGATCGGGCGTGACGGCCATCTGCGACGCCAGATACACCCCTATCACCTTCGCCTCTTTCGGCAACACGATGTTTTTCAGGCCTTTCAACGTTTCACCATCCATTTTCTCGGCGTCCGTCGTGTTCAATTCTTGAATCCGTTTTTCAATGCTGGTCTTGGCCTCGGCGGCAAATCGAAACTCTCCGGCGGCTTCATCGCGCTGACCGGATTCCATGGCAACAAGCAAGCCATCGAGCAATTCCAACTCGGGCTCCCGGAGATCCTCGGCACGGATCGAATCCAATGACTGATAGATCCCAGTCAAGGTGCCGATAGCAATGGCGGATTGATCGCCTACCGGCTTCCAGGCGGCTGTGAGCGCAACAGTGGATTTCTCCCAAACGTCCGCGAACGCGTCCCGCAACGGAGGTTTCTCAGTTGCTTTGTAGGCCCGCATCACCTCCTCAAAATTGCGCGTCGAATAGAGACGCACCGTGTCGCCCACCTGAATCGATAGCTGCTCGGCCAAAATCGAACTCACCACCACCCGGTCGTCAATTCCAAGATCCGCGGACGATTCCGGGTAGTTTTGCCTATCTAACATTTTTTCAATGCCGTCAATTTGCGCCGGATCCGATGAGTCAACGCCCCGGAAGACGACCGGGCGTTGCGACGTTTCAATATCGAGAATGACATTGTCTGAAATAAAGGCACTGGCCGCCTGCACTCGTGGCAACTTCCGCGCCTCCGCAAGCGCGGCCTGCCAATCGTCCATCGGGCGATCCCCAAGCCCGTTGACTGCGTGACGCAGCAAGATGTGCGGGGTGAAACCGAGCAGGCGGCTCTTCACATCGCGTTCCAGACCGGCGTAAACCGCCATCACCACCACAAGCACCAAGACTCCGAGCAGCACGCCTAACAGCGAAATTAGGGTGAACGAGGAAAGCACCGCCCGGCGGGGATTGAGATACCGCCGGGCAAGCAAGAAACTGAACGAGCGTCTTTTGATGCCGCTTGCTAACGCTTGTCGGCCATTGACGCAAGTCTTACCCACTGATCTCGCGGGCTCTGGAGAGAGATTCCAGATTGCCAATGCTCGGCTAGAACGCACCGTCATTCCTCGGCCTGCAAGCCAATGAGATCCAACAAACGCTGCAGATCGTCATCCCCATAGTATTCAATCTCGATTTTCCCCTTCTTCACGGCATGATGAATCGCCACATGCGTGGCAAAATACTCGCGAAGCCGGTGCGTGATGGCCCGGATGTGAATGTCCACTTCACGCACCACCGCCGCTTTGGCGGACTCCCCCGACCTGTCCATCGGAACATCAGCTAACGATTGGACTAACTTTTCCGCGGCACGCACCGTGAGGTGCCGACGCATTACCTGGTCCGCGATCACCACCTGCTGGTCACGATCCTTGATCGAAAGGATCGCCTTGGCATGACCCACGGTCAAGCGACCCTGCGCCACATGCAATTGTAGGTCCGGATGCAGGTCTAACAACCGCATGGCATTGGCGACGCTCGCACGCGACTTGCCAACACGCACGGCAATTTCATCCTGCTTCATCGAAAATTCCTTTGCGAGACGAACAAAGCCTGCAGCCTCTTCCATCGGGTTGAGGTCCTCACGCTGGAGGTTCTCGATCAGCGCCATTTCTAACACATCACGGTCGGTGGCTTCACGCACGATGACCGGAACAGTGCTAAGCCCGAGTTTGCCGGAGGCACGCCAGCGGCGCTCACCCGCGATGAGTTCTAACTTGCCATTCACGGCGCGCACAATGAGCGGCTGAATCACGCCATGCTGGCGAATCGATTCCATGAGTTCATCAAGAGGCGACTCACCGAACTGCATGCGGGGTTGCAGCGGGCTTGGCACCACCTGCTCAATCGGCACGTCACGCACCCGTTTGAAATCGTGGGATTCGCCCGAGCCATCTGCAGCCTCCGTTGACACGACCGGCACGGTTTTGCGGATGAGTGCTCCGAGTCCTTTTCCGAGTGCCTGTTTCGTCATGGGGCTGTGAGCCTTATCCATCCCCACCTAAAATTCCAAGCGGATTTAACGGGAAATTCCCAATCGGTCGCAATAGATGCCCAAGCACCCGAAAAAATGACCTTCGATCGGCTGGCCAATTCGAGTGAAACCCGCCTGAAATCCCGAATACTCGCAAGGAAAAACCGTGCGGCAGCAAGGGCGCGCCGCCGCTTCAAACGTCCGTGTCAAGCGGAGACCTCGATGCCAGCCCATCACCGCACTTGCCCGCCCACGAGCGTCTTCCAAACAGAAAAATCAGCATCGAGTATCACGATGTCCGCAAAAAATCCGGGTTCGAGTTTTCCGAAGCCATCGAGTCCGAGCGACTGCGCCTGATTCCACGAGGTGGTCTTGACAATTTGATGGAGTGGCAGACCGGTGATTTGAGCGACGTTTCTAACACCCTCGTTGTAGAGAAGAGCGGAACCGGCGAGCGCTCCGCCTTCTTTGAGAACCGCCTTGCCGTCCTTGACGATGACCTCAAGCCCGCCAAGCATCACCTCACCCTGATCGATCCATGAAGCGGCCATCGAGTCAGTGATCATCATGAGGCGCTCGACCGGCACCAATTTGAATACGAGCCTGAGCATGTCCGGGCAGAGGTGAATCGTGTCGCAGATGACCTCGATTTTCAGCGAATCATCTAACAACCCGGCACCCACCACCCCGATTTCACGGTGATGCACCGGAGTCATCGCATTGCAAAAATGAGTGAGGTGAGTCAAGCCGGCCTGCTTCGCCTCGAAAATCCTGGCAGCGGTCGACGAAGTATGTGCGGCAGAGCTGACGATCCCGAGGGCGGAGGCTTGGCGGATCACGTCGTCCGCGCCGTCGATATCCGGTGCAAGTGAAACAATGCAAACCGGGGCGCGGTCATGGATGCGTTTGAGTTCATTAAAATTCGGTGGGCGGACGAACTCGGGGTTTTGGGCGCCGGCATTTTTTCGATTGATGAACGGGCCTTCGACATGCAGGCCCGGGGCGCGGCAAAACTCGGGGTGGGCGATGTATTGCGCGCATTTTCCCGCGATCTCCTCGAGCTTGGCCTGTGGCTGGGTGAGCGTGGTGGGCAACCAGGTGGTGACGCCTTCCTGCAATTTGCGCATGGCAATGTGACGGACCGCGTCAAGCGAGTTATCACAGACATCATGGCCATCGGCCCCATGGCAGTGGATGTCGAAAAACCCGGGCAGCACCCACCGGCCAGCGGCATCAATCACCTGATCGGCGACGGGCAGGGTCTCGTCTGGTCCGAACACGGCGACAATGCGATCCTGTTCCAGTAATAATGAAGCCCCGGCGATTTCAACATCTGGGGACACCATGCGTGCGTGAATAATCAGCGTTTTCATAAGTTAGGGACACAAAGGTGTCGGGACGATTATTTATCACCAAATCGCCGCTGACAAGTCGCTTGATCCATGATCTTCTTTTCGCACTCACATGTCCGCACACACCGACTTCCGCAGCCGCCACCTGGGTTCCATGGACCAGCCTCGCGAACTCATGCTTCAATCGATGGATTATCCTTCCCTGGACCGCTTGGCGGATGCCGCAGTGCCATCGGGAATCCGCATCGAAAAACCCCTCAATCTCCCGCCCGCCCTGTCCGAACACATGGCCCTCGCCACCTTGAAATCCATGGTCGGCAAAAACCTCGTCCTCAAGTCATGCATCGGCCAAGGCTACTCGGGGACTCACACACCCGGCGTGATCCAGCGCAACATTCTCGAAAACCCGGGCTGGTATACCGCCTACACGCCCTATCAGGCAGAGATTGCCCAGGGCCGCCTCGAGGCCTTGCTCAATTTCCAAACCCTGATCACCGAGCTCACCGGTCTGGATGTCGCCAATGCCTCGCTGTTGGATGAAGGCACGGCTGCCGCTGAGGCGATGAGTTTGGCCTATGGCTCAAAACCGGCGGGCAAGGCGATCTTTGTGTCCGATCGCTGCCACCCGCAAACCCTCGATGTGGTGATCACCCGCGCGGAACCACTCGGCATCGAGGTCATCATCGGCGATTGGACAACCTTTGCCCTGCCGTCTGATGGCAGCGTGTTTGCCGTGCTCGTCCAATACCCCGATACCCGCGGGCGCATCGATGACTTTTCAGCATTTTTCGCCCAGGCCAAAGCGGCCGGAGCCCTCACACTCTGCGCGGCCGACCTTTTGGCGCTCACTTTGCTCAAGGCCCCCGGCGGGTTCGGCACGGATATTTGTTTCGGGTCATCGCAGCGCTTCGGAGTGCCGATGGGCTTTGGCGGGCCGCATGCCGCATTCATGGCCTGCACCGACGCGCTCAAACGCAAAATCCCCGGCCGCTTGATCGGAGTCTCCATCGATGCTCTCGGTAAACCCGGCTATCGCCTGGCCCTACAAACCCGCGAACAACATATCCGCCGTGAAAAAGCCACTTCTAACATCTGCACCGCCCAGGTGCTCTTGGCCGTGATGGCGTCGATGTATGCCGTTTACCACGGGCCCGACGGCTTGAGGCACATCGCGGAAACCCTGCACACACACACGGGTCGACTCGCCGCATCTCTGACGAAAGCAGGTTATGGGATCGAGGGCGGACCGTTTTTTGACACGATCATTGTCGAGGTTCCCGGGAAAGCGGATGGCATCCTCAAGCTTGCTGCGGAAGCCGGCATCAACCTCCGCCTCCTTGATCCCGACCATGTCGGGATTTCCTTGGATGAAACGACGGAAACCGCCGATCTATTGACACTCTGCCAGATTTTCGGCGCATCACTTACCGAAGAAATCCGTGGGAAGTCATGGCCCATGAGTTTGGATCGCGACACGGATTTTCTCACGCAGGAGGTATTCAATCGCTATCATTCGGAAACCGAGATGCTCCGCTATCTCAAGCGGCTGGAATCCAAGGACCTCGCGCTCAACGAGTCGATGATCGCGCTCGGTTCGTGCACCATGAAGCTCAACGCCACCTCGGAGATGATCCCTCTCAGTTGGCCGGAAGTTGCGTCGCTGCACCCATTTGTGCCTGCCCAACAAAGCAAAGGCTATCGCGAAATGCTCGCCCAACTCGAACACTGGCTCGCCGAAATCACCGGCTTCGCCGCCGTCTCGTTGCAACCGAATGCCGGTTCCCAGGGCGAATACGCCGGTCTGTTAGCCATCCGCCACTATCACCAGTCCCGCGGCGACAGTCACCGCAACATCTGCCTGATACCTGTTTCCGCGCACGGCACCAATCCGGCCTCCGCCGCGATGGCCGGCATGAAGGTGATGGGTATCAAATGTGATGACGCAGGAAATATCGACATGGCGGATCTCGGAGAGCGTGTCCGGGAACACCAGTCCCACCTTGCCGCCCTTATGATCACCTACCCGTCCACTCACGGCGTTTTTGAAACCACCATCCGCGATATCTGCACCCTCATCCATGCGGCGGGCGGGCAGGTCTATATGGATGGTGCCAACATGAATGCCCAGGTCGGCCTCACCCATCCGGGCGTGATCGGCGCCGATGTCTGTCACCTCAACCTTCACAAAACTTTTGGCATTCCTCACGGGGGTGGAGGCCCTGGCGTCGGCCCGATTGGGGTCGCCAAACACCTCGAACCCTTCCTTCCGGGCCACCGTGAACTGCCATCCAAGTCAGGCGCGGTTTGCTCCGCCCCCTGGGGCAGCGCCTCGATCAACACCATCTCGTGGATGTATATCGCCATGATGGGTGCACCGGGACTCAAAGAAGCCAGCGAGCTTGCCATTCTTAACGCCAACTATGTGGCCAAGCGTCTCTCGCCATTCTATCCGATTCTTTACACGGGCAACGCCGGACTGGTCGCCCATGAATGCATCATCGATATCCGCCCCTTGTCCGATTCAAGCGGCATCACGGTAGAGGATGTTGCCAAACGACTGATGGACTACGGGTTCCATGCCCCGACCATGAGCTGGCCAGTCGGCGGCACACTCATGATCGAACCGACCGAATCTGAATCCATGGCGGAACTCGACCGCTTCTGCGACGCAATGATCTCCATCCATGAGGAAATCCGCGCGGTCATCCGTGGCGAAATGCATGCCACCGACAACCCGCTCAAAAATGCCCCCCACCCAGCAGAATGCGTTTGCGCCGACTCATGGCCGCATCCCTATTCCCGCGAACAAGCCGCCTACCCACTCCCCTACCTGCGCCTCCATAAATTCTGGCCTGCCAGCGCCCGCATCGACAATGTGCATGGCGACCGCAACCTCATCTGCACCTGCGAAAACATCCTTGCCCCAGCACCCGCTAAACCCGTTTGAAATTCACCCACAAAAAAGCC
>CAIYYV010000397.1 GCA_903930425.1 Akkermansiaceae bacterium
ACACGCGGAGGCGCGGTGGGCGCAGATGGATGGAATGGATGGAATGGATGGAATGGATGGAATGGATGGAATGGATGGAATGGATGGAATGGATGGAATGGATGGAATGGAAATGGAGAGCTTGCTGCCTTGCTGCCTTGTAGCCTTGTAGCCTTGTAGCCTTGTAGCCTTGTAGCCTTGTAGCCTTGTTGCTTTTTTGTTACTTTTTTGTTACTTAATTTTTTTTACATCGCGTTCGGGAGCGATTTGCTGATATGATAGCTATCGATATGCATGACGCTCCTATTTGCCGCGCCGAGTTATGCGACGGCTTGGGCTCGGACGGAATGAGGATGGAAGACGAGAGGTGCGGGCAATACGTGCTGTCAGGCACGCTTGAAGAGGAAAGAGGCACGCGATGAAAAAATGGGAGATCAACGGTGCGAACCGATCTGTCACGAAGCCGGCACCTTGGCTTCGGTATGGCACTCGAGTGGTGCTGGTGGCAGGATTCATGATCACAGTCGCTGGCACCTGGTTCATGCAATCGAACGTCAAGAGCATTGCGGAGCAGGAATTTTTATCTGAAAGTCTGCAATGTCGCAATATCATCGCCTACAGGCTGGGTGATCATGCGCGCGTCCTATTAGGCGGCGCGGCATTGTTCCAAGCCTCTGATGTGGTGACGCGTGAGGAATGGCGGGTTTTCACCCAGCACCAAAACCTCGAAAAACAACTTCCCGGGAGTCAGGGCATGGGTTTTGCGCTATGGATACCGCCTGCCGAACTGGCCCGGCACATTCAGGAGATTCGGAGCGAAGGGTATCCGGATTACGCGATAAAACCGGAGGGTGAGCGGGAGTTTTATTCATCGATCATCTATCTGCAGCCGTTTACTGGGCGCAATCTCCGTGCGTTTGGTTATGACATGTTTTCAGAATCGGTTCGGCGTGCCGCGATGGAAAAGTCGCGGGACACGAATGCGGCGGCCCTCTCGGGCAAGGTGGTGTTGGTTCAGGAGACCGACCAGGATGTGCAGGCCGGGACGCTGATGTATGTCCCGGTTTACCGGAAAGGTCTGCCCATCGATTCCGTGGAAGAACGACGTGCCGCCATCTATGGCTGGGTTTACAGTCCGTATCGGATGAATGATTTGCTTCGAGGCATTCTCACCGACCATCCCTTGGGACAACGGGATAAACTTTGCCTCGAAGTTTATGATGGCACATCGCTTGAGTCGAAAAACCGGCTTTATGGGACAGCCGTCAATCAACGCGACACTTTGGGTTATGACACACGGTTGACACGACGGATTCCGGTGGATTTCAACGGACAGGTCTGGACATTGAATTTTACGCGTATTGATGACGGGGTTTTCACGGTGGCCTATATCCGAGTGTGGCTAACGCTGGCCGGCGGGATGATCATTACCATGCTGGTCGCCGCGATGATCCATCTATTGCTGCGCACCAACAAAGAGGCGCAACGGATCGCGCATGAACTCACCGCGGATCTGCATACTCAAGAGGAATTGTTGCGAAGCACCACCCAGCGCTTGACCCTAGCTGTGCGTGCGGGCGGCGTGGGGATCTGGGACTATGATGTGGTCCAGAATTTGTTAGTCTGGGACGAGCAGATGTATCGTCTCTACGGGATCACGCGCGATCAATTTGGCGGGGCATACGAAGCCTGGCAGAGCGGGCTTCATCCGGAAGACCGGCAACGTGGCGACGCGGAAATTCAGTTAGCCTTGAAAGGTCACAGGGATTTTGATGTCGAATTCCGGGTGCTTTGGCCTAACGGGACGATTCGTCACATTCGGGGGTTCGCCGCAGTGGAGCGAGACGCCGAGGGCCGCCCGCTGCGCATGGTTGGGACGAATTGGGACATTACTGACCGCAAACTCGCCGAGGAGGAGTTGGCCAAGCTTTCGGTCATTCAGGGTGAATTGATGCGATTGGCGACGGAGTTTGTGAATGTGCCGTTAAGGAAGCAGGACGCCGCGATTGACCAATCGTTGCAGACGATTGGAAAGCTGATTCATGCGGATCGCGCCTATCTCTTTTCGTATGATTTTGAAAAGGGATTGATGCACAACACGCATGAATGGTGTGACAGCGGGATTACACCGGAGATCTGCAATTTGCAGGACGTGCCCATTTCTCTTTTTCCCGATTGGGTGGAGGCGCACCAAGCGGGCGAATGGGTTCATATTTCCAGTGTGGCGTCCTTGCCGTCGGGCAGCGCATTGAAGCAGGTGCTTGAGCCGCAGGGGATTCATTCATTGATCACACTGCCACTGATGCAGGGAAAATCCTGTCTTGGGTTTGTCGGATTTGACGCCGCACGGGAAGAGCGCATCTGGCAGGAGGAAGAAGTTGCCTTGCTGCGAGTGCTGGCCGAGCTTTACGCGCATTTTGAAGCCCGTCGTACGGATGAGCGTGCGGCGCATGAACTTCAGCAGCAATTGATTCAGGCGCGAGACGCGGCCCAGGCGGGGGCGCTTGCGAAAAGCCTGTTTTTGGCGAACATGTCACACGAGATTCGGACGCCGCTCAATGTGATTCTAGGATACGCACAGATCATGGAGCGCGAGTGCCGGGCGTGTCCAACAACGCAGCGGCTCAGTGCGATCACGCGGAGCGGCGAGCACTTGTTAGAATTGCTCAATGATCTGCTAGAGTGGGTTCGCGGCGAGGATCATGAAATCATTCTCTCGCCAGCTGCCTTTGATTTCTATCAGATTCTGGACGACGTACGTTTAATATTTGCAAATCATCCCCAAGCGAGAAACCTGAGTTTTGAGTTATCGCATGCGCCCGATGTTCCTCAATTCATTATTGCCGATTCGGGGAAGGTGCGTCAAATCCTGGTGAATTTGCTGAGCAACGCGGTAAAATTCACATCAGAGGGCACCGTGAGGTTGTTGGTATCGTTGTTGAGTGCGGACAAGGCGGACCGGGTGATGATTGCGGTGGATGTGGAGGACACAGGTTATGGAATCGCCGCGCACGAGTTGGAGAGTATTTTTGACATATTTGGTCAGGCGGAGCGCGGGAGGATGAGTGGAAAAGGGACGGGGCTGGGTTTGCCATTGAGTCGTCGTTATGCGCAGGCGCTTGGGGGCGATGTCACGGTGAGCAGTCGTGTGGGTGAGGGCAGTTGTTTTCGTTTCACCTTTCAGGCACGCATTGTGAATGGGGTTGAGGTTACGGAGTTATTGCGTCAGGGAAATGTGACGCGATTGGCGGATGGGCAGTCGGCGTGTCATGTATTGGTAGTGGACGACGAGCGTGAGAATCTTGAGATGCTTGACGGGATGTTATCGGCTGTTGGGTTCACCGTTGAAACGGTGGCAGATGCGGAGCAGGCGTTGGAGCGGTTGCGAGAGGATGGGGTGGTAGATCTTGTGTTGCTGGATAAGTGCCTGCCAAAAATGAGTGGATATGAGGTGATTCGGCACATGCGTGAATTGCCTCACAGAGATGGACTTGTCGTGCTGGTGGTGACGGCATCCGGGTTTGCCGATGAAAAGGAGTTGGCACTAGGGGCGGGCGCGGACGGGTATGTGGGCAAGCCGGTGCGGCGGGATCGTTTGCTGGCAGAAATCGCCCGTGTTGCGGGTGTTCAATACGAGTATGATGAAGTGATTCCCGGCGATTCGATGCACCTGATGGCAGCGACCGATCTTGAAGCGACCGAGCTGGCCTGTCTGCCATTGGCGCAACGTGAGATTTTGGATCGCGCGCTGCGCCGTGGTGACATCCAGCAATTGCGTGACTTGATATCGGCGATTGAGTGTGAGCACACCGGGTTGGCCATTCGGATGCGCATGTTGGTAGACACCTACAACTATGATCGTCTTCGCGATCTGCTAGAATCGATTCCAAAACAAGCTACATGAAAACAAATCCCATTGAAACGACGATCATGATCGTTGATGATGAGCCGGAAAACCTGAATGTGCTCGGGGAGATGTTGCGAGCTGCGAAATTGAGTGTGAGGGCGCTGCCTGGCGGGGTTCAAGCGCTGGCTGCAGCACAGGACGAGCTTCCCTATTTGATATTGCTGGACATCCAGATGCCCGGGATGGACGGGTATGAGACGTGTCGCCGTTTCAAGGCGGATGAGCATCTCAGTCAGATACCCATTCTATTTTTGAGTGCCTTTTCCGAGCCGATTGACAAATTGCGGGCATTTGAGAGTGGCGGATTGGATTATATCACGAAGCCATTTTCGGAGGCTGAAGTGTTGGCGCGGATTCATGTGCATCTTGAGCTGCGGCGGCACCAACTTCATTTGGAGGAGCTTGTTTTGAAGCGCGTGCGGGAGTTGGCGGAGGCGCGTCGTCGGCTGCAGATCTGGGACGACGCGAAGAATCAATGGTTGAGTGTGTTATCGCACGAGATGCGGACGCCACTCAACGGCATCCTTGGGATCAGTGAACTTTTATTTGCGGATTTGCCTGCGGATTCCAGTCACCATGAACTGCGCCCAGAATACGATTTTTCCTGCAAGCGCCTCGAGAAGTTGATGAACGACGCAGTCACCCTCGCCAACGTGAATGTAGCGGCAGAACATTTCCCGCGTGAGCCCGTGCGTTTGATGCAGCTGCTTGAGGGAGCGTTGGTGGAGGTGATGAAGCAAGCGCCGGAAAGCGTGGTGCATTCGGCCATTGGAGGTGTGGAGCCTGTGATTGTCAGAGGAGACATGGCACTTTTGACTCGGGCCTTTGTGGATTTGCTGGTGACGGCGACGCATTGTGTGGCGACGGGAGAAATCATCGCGTTGTCAGCGCGAATCATGACTTCAGAGGCAAAGGTAACGATCATCACGCAGGGTGCTTCGCTGACTCCCGAAGCGCTCGAGACTTTTTTTGAAGTGGGTGGTCAGCGCACCTTACTCAAAGGAGCGGGCGACTTTGGATTGGGAGCCGCCTTGGCTGGGCATATTGTCCGGCTCTTTGGTGGCCGCGTTCGCATTCACAATGGTCCGATACAAGGGCTTGTGATTCAGATTTTTCTCCCCATGGAAGTGTCACATTCGATCACAGATTCCGCAGATTGATGCATCAAACCACGCAACAGCCGACACCGGGCGATGAGGCCTCTGGGAGCAGCTCCAAGCTCCGGTGCGCCGATCGTTTTCACGCCATTTTCCGCATAATGGGCAGACACGGGGCGTGGTGGGTCATCGGGCTGCTGGTGATCGGGCTGCTGGTCACTGGGGTGGCGACTCGATTGACCCAATCCACACTGGAAGCCGAGGTGCGTCAGCAGTTCGAGTTTGATTGTCAGCTCTTGAAAACCCGGATCGACGAACGACTTCACGACCACGAGCAAATTTTAAGGAGCGCGGCGGCCTTTTTTGCTGATGGAGATGGGGTCACCCGCGACGAGTGGCAGGCATTTGCCACACGTCAAAAAATCAGCCAATTCCTGCCGGGGATTCAAGGCATTGGTTTCGCGATGCAATTGGCAGGCCCGCAATTGGAAGAGCATCTGCGATCGGTGCGTGCCGAAGGTTTTCCGGATTACCGGGTCTGGCCGGAGGGCAAACGGGAGATCTACTCCAGTATTGTGTTTCTTGAGCCATTTTCGGGGCGCAATCTGCGCGCCTTCGGCTATGACATGCTCACAGAGCCCGTGCGTCGTGCGGCCATGGAGCAAGCACGAGACCAGGACGAAGCCATTCTTTCCGGCAAGGTCACCTTGATACAGGAAACGTCGACGCATATCCAAGCCGGCACATTGATGTATGTGCCGGTCTATCAGATGAACGCTCCTATTGCCACCGTGGCCGAGCGCCGCCGTGCCCTCATGGGCTGGGTTTACAGCCCGTATCGGATGGATGACCTCATGATTGGCATTCTGCAGCAACATGCCAGCTTGTCGCCCCATCAACCCATTCTCCTGAAAATTTTTGATGGAGTCACGCCAGAGACCGAGGCCTTGCTCTATGACAGCGATCGCGGCACATCCTCGCTGTCGCCATCCGTCACGCCCATGACATGGGAAACGACTTTAAATGCAGCCGGGCGCCAATGGTTGTTAGATTTCACGAAAGCAGGCGGGATTCGAGGTGGCATGCTTTACGGCAAGGCCTGGGGGGTGCTGGCTGGTGGCGGCACGATCAGCCTCTTGCTGGCTGCCTTGGTATTCTCATTGGCCAACACCCGCCAAAAAGCGTTGAACAGGGCGGAGCACTTGGCCGAAGACCTGCAGCAAACCGACACCGAACGCAACCGCATCCAGATCGAGCTTGCAGAACTTGCACCGATCCAGCGCGCCTTGTTAGAATTGGCCACGCGCTTTGTCAATATACCTTACGGGCAGCAGAATGCGGCCATTGACGAGTCATTGGCGACCATGGGTCAGCTCATTGCCGCAGACCGCGCGTATTTAATGGCCTATGATTTTACGGCCGAATCCCTTTCCAACACCCACGAATGGTGTGCGCCCGACACCCCTTCGCGAATCGAAAAGCTACAATCCATGCCCATGGCCCCCTTTCAAAAATGGATCGACATGCACCGGCGCGGGGAGTCGGTGCATGTCCCGAATGTGGCCGATCTTCCCTCCGATGATCCGTTGCGGCACCTGCTCGATGCGATGGGAGTCCTCTCGCTCATATCGCTGCCATTGATGCACGATGGCACCTGTCTCGGAGCCATTAGTTTCAATGCCTTTCAAAAACCCAGAACCTGGAACGATCATGAAATCTCACTGTTGAGCGCGCTGGCCGAAATTTACACCCATTTCATGATTCGCGGCAGGATGGAACAGAAGGCCATCACACTTCAAGCGAGCCTCGCCAAAACCAATGACGCGGCGCAAGCGGCCACTGCTGCCAAAAGCCTGTTTCTGGCCAACATGTCGCACGAAATCCGCACCCCTCTCAATTCCATTCTCGGCTACGCTCAAATCATGGAGCGCGAGTGCGCGTCCTGCCCGTCGAAAGCGCGACTCAAACCCATCACCCGCAGCGGTGAACATCTCCTGACATTGATCAGAAACCTGCTGGATCTGGCGCGCAATGAAAGCCAACAGATTTCGATCACCCCGGAAACCTTTGATTTCCATCAGGCGATTGACGATGTGCGCCTGATGTTCGCCAGGCACATGATGACATCGGGATTAACCTTTGAAGTGACCCGTGCCTCGGATGTCCCACAGTTCCTCCACGCCGATGCAACCAAGATCCGTCAAATCCTTGTCAACCTCGTCGGCAATGCGATCAAGTTCACGACTCAGGGCAGCATCCGCGTAACCACTTCGCTTCTCACTGCCAATGAGCCAGGGGGCACCATGCACTTGGCAATGGATATCAAAGACACCGGGTGTGGCATCCACCAGGATGAACTCGAGAGTATCTTTCTCGTCTTCAAGCAAGCGGCACACGGCCAAAAAAGCGGCTTGGGCACCGGACTTTGATTGCCATTGAGCCGCCGATATGCACAGGCGCTTGGAGGCGATGTGACGGCCACGAGCCAGCCCGGCGTAGGCAGTCACTTCCACTTCACTTTCAGCGCGCAGGCAGCACCTGAAGGCGTGGCCGCCCCTCCCCTTCCCAATCAGGTGCTGCACTTGGCACCCGAGCAACCGACCTGCCGCGTGTTGGTGGTGGATGATGATCCTGAAAGCCGCAGTATGCTTGCGGTCATGCTCACCGACGTTGGATTCACAATGGAAACTGCGGACAGTGCGGCCAGCGCCTTGCACCGGTTGAGCCAGACTCCGCCGGTAAATCTGATTCTGATAGATAAGCACATGCCAGAGATGGGCGGCTACAAAGCGATCCGTCATATTCGGGAACTTTCGGACGGTCACCATCTGCCGGTGCTGGTGGTGACGGCCTCGGGATTTGCCAATGAACTGGACTTGGCACTCGCCGCAGGTGCCGATGGTTTTATCGGAAAACCCGTCAAGCGGGAATCCCTTCTCGCAGAAATCGCCCGCGTTACCGGGATCTGCTACGAATATGAGGCGGCACTTCCCGCTGTCATCCACCCCGAGCCACCGGAACCGGCCGCGCTGAACTGCCTTTCCGCACAGCAATTTCGGCTTTTCGACCAGGCCTTGCTTCGTGGCGACGTCTTATTATTACACCAATTGATCGAGACAATCGCCGTAGATCATGCCGAACTGGCCGGAGGAATTCGCCTGCTCGTGGATGCCTATGAGTATGACCAGCTTCAGCGGCTGTTAGATGTCACAAGGAAGCCAGTCGTATGAGAATCGATACCGCGCCCATCTCACTCATGATCGTCGATGACGAGCCTGAGAATCTGAACGTGCTCGGGGATATGCTGAGAGGCCTCGGCATGAATGTTCGTGCCTTTCCCCATGGAGCGATGGCTCTTTCCGCAGCCCTGCATGAGCCCCCCGCATTGGTGTTATTAGATATTCGCATGCCGGACATGGACGGATATGAAGTGTGTCGCCTTTTCAAGGCGGATGAAATCCTTTGTGAGATTCCGATCCTTTTCATCAGCGCCCTTTCCGCGGCGGCAGACATCACGGCGGGATTTGCCTGCGGCGGGGTCGATTACATATCGAAGCCGTTTCGCGAAGCCGAGGTGTTGGCGCGCATCCATACCCATCTTGCATTACGGGCGGCCTATGTGAAACTGGCGCAGGAGCATGCGCACTTGTGTGTGCTTGAATGCCAGCGGGACAGGCTCACCCACATGATGGTGCACGACATGCGCAGTCCCTTGCAGGTGATTGACGGGCACCTGGAGATGTTGCAGGCATACCTCCCAGAAAATCTACCCGCAGAGCCACAGAGCCATTTGCAGGAGGCCATTCAAGGCACGCGCCTGTTAGGCCAGATGGTATCCACCGTGATCGATGTCAGCCGGATGGAGTCCGAAAACATCCCCCTGCATCGCGTGACCGTGACGGCGCGACAGGTGTTTCAAGCCGCACGTGCGCAGGTGCTGAGCCCCGTGCATTCCCACACCCTCAACGAGCACATTCCCGAGTTTTGTCCGCCGCTATTTTGCGATCTGGAATGGAGCGCACGCATTGTCGCCAATCTTCTCGCCAACGCGCTCAAGTATGCACCAAACGGCAGCGAGATTGAACTCGGAGCCGCGCCGGATCCCTGTGGTGTGCGCCTCTGGGTGCGCGACCAAGGTCCCGGAATCGCCGCTCAGTATCATGAGCGGATTTTCGAGAAATTCGGGGTGGCAGATTTTCCCCTGGGGCCCCAGTTAGAATCCACTGGATTAGGGCTGGCGTTTTGCCGGTTGGCGGTTGAGGCGCAGGGCGGGACGATTGGAGTGGAGAGTGAAATCGGGCAAGGAAGCACGTTCTGGTTCACCCTGCCGACTGGCGATGGCGGTGCGATGAGGGTGTGATGCGATGTGCCTTGTGTGGGCCGCCTTACAGAACGCATTTGAAGAGGTTCGATTGACGATTGCCGATTGTTGATTTTTGAATGGGTGATTGGATGTTGAGTGGCCGTCACATCAACAATCAAAAATCGTCAATCATCAATCGTCAATCACAGGGGTTTCGGGCGTGAGGTATCGACGGGGACGTCCGCGCCGAATTCGCGATGGAAGATCCCGCGGGCACCGCTGACAATGACGCGGTTTTCGGTGAAGTGGTCACGATACCATGAGCATTTTTCAAAAGAATCGCCGATCTGGTTCATTCGCTGGTCCATCTGGCCGCGAAGGAGCTTGAGGTCATCGAGGTGGGCGGAGACGGATGATAGATCGAATTTTTGGGACGGATCTGTAGTGTGATCAAAGAGCCACTCGCGCCCATCGCGAAGGTAGCGGGCATAGGTGAAACGCTTGTTGCGCAGGGCGCGCCACTCGAAGCCATCCTGCCAGAGGTAGGTATGGCCCATGCCCTGGAGCAATGCGCCCTCAGGCTCCGGGCCGCCCTTGCCTAACACGAGATGCGCAAGATCCATGCCCTCGACTGCTTTCGGGATATCGCAACCCGCAAGTCCTAACAGAGTTGGCATCAGATCCACGGTGGAGACGCACGCATTTGAGCGCGAGCCCGCAGGAATGCGACCCGGCCAGCGGATGAGTAGCGGCGTGCGGACCGATTCCTCATAGAAGGACATTTTATACACCCGCCCATGGGCACCAAACATTTCACCATGATCGCTGGTGAACACGACAATGGTGCGATCACGGACGCCCGCGTCGTCGATCGCCGCTAACAGACGGCCTACCTGTTCATCCAAGGCGGCAGTCATGGCATAATAGACCCGTTGGAACTCAGTGAGGTGAGGTTTCCAATAGGCAATCCACTTTTGGGGATCAGCATTGCGATCCATATAAGGATCGGGCACATCCGACCAGGTGTCGGGCAAAGGAAACTCGACATCCTTGAAGCGTTCATACCACTGGGCGGGCACGTTGGCCTTGGTCCACGGATCGTGAGGTGTGCTCAATGAGAGCAACAGAAAGAACGGTTGTTGAAGTTTGGCATGAGTCCGGACGCGTTCAATCGCGAGATCGGTGAATGTCGCATCGCCAAAGCCCTGGATGCGCTGCGGATCAGGAGAGTCGCGAAAATAGGACGCCTGATAGTTTTGGTGATTGAAGTTATAGCCGGCCCAGAACGCATCGAAGCCCATCCGGTAGGGGCCCGGCGGAGTGTAGGCATTATGGATTTTGTTGTGATTGGACTCGGCGGCCCAGAGGTGCCACTTACCGATCAGGTCACAGGCATAATGGTTGCGGGAAAACAGATGGGCGATGCTGTCCTGGTTCGGGTTCATTCGCAATTCATTGACGGCGAGGCCGGTGGAGCTGGCGTATTTTCCAGTGAGGAACGACCCGCGGAACGCGGAGCAAACCGGGGAGTTCGCGACGAACTGGCAGAAGTTGACGCTTTGGGAGGCGAGGCGGTCGAGGTTGGGCGTGATGGCCTTTTTATCGCCGGCGTAACCGACGGACTGATAGCGCAACTGATCGGCGACGATGACGATCACGTTAGGGGCTTGGGTTTCGGCCGCGATGGTAGTGGCGGCAAGCGAGAGGATTCCGCACGTAAATGATGCGCCAGGGTTCATTGCTTATTGGGGCCTCAAGGTTTGAAGACAGGAAAACCGGAAACCGTGCGGACTTCGGCCGGGGGTTCAAGCAGGAACGGGGCGGCATCGCCAATGGAGTAAGGGCCGTAGGCAATCGGAATGACAGTCAGGCAAACCACTGGATCATCGCCTTCCATGACTTTGGCGGCATGCACGACGGCCGCGGAGTGGAGGCTTTTTTTGACCTGAAGCATGGCACCTGAGCGAAAACTTCGAACGGCGGCCGTGTCTCGAGTGGGAAAAACATAGTCGATCAGTACGGGATAAGCGGATGGGTTTGTAAAATCATCGGGTTTCACCATGGCACGGGCACGAATGGCGAATCCATTTGGCAGGAAATCCGCCGACCCCAGCTCGCGGATTTTTTCCACCTGATAGTCACCCTCGATATACGTGAGTGTCTGGGGTCGTGAAAAATTGGTGAGATAGTTTTTCATGAGCTGGGAATTGAGCCGGGTAAGCGGATCTGCCGCAAGCGGGAAAAACTGGCTATACAGGGCTTTTGGGCCGAGCAGATTTCCGTTAGGCACGTCGGGCGCGGAGTAGTGTTTCAGGTGTGGCAAGCGGCCGAGTTTGCGGAGGATCTCGTAGTTGCGAGGGATCTCCGGGTTGCTGAAAACGTTCAGGCAAACCGCCCAACTGAGGATTGCAAAGCAGAGGGCGAGGGCATTGGCCAGCAGCCACCAAAAATAGGTAGGCCGCACGGGAGCGGGATCTTCGACGAGGCGAGGCACGGAATTTTGAGGGGTTTCAGCGGGTTTATGAGCAATTGGTCACGGATGATGATCCTGGGAGCCGCCGCAAAATAGGCGGGTTGAGGACCCATTGAAATCACAAATCCATGCCTTGGGATCCTTCCCATTGGCTGCGGCGAATCACTATCTCGTCAAATCATAAGAATGGTCTTGACGTCCCAGCGCTTCAACCTTTGATTCCGCCCGCCTGCGGAATTTTCGTGCGCCCATAAAATAGATGAGCTGTCTCTAAATTTCCCGACCCAAGCACATTGATTCCATGACTCACCCCAAACCCTCTCCCAAAAAGCCCGCCGTGAAGCCTGCCGTGAAGCCGGTCGTGAAGCCCGCCGTGAAGCCTGCCGCGAAGCCTGCCGCGAAGCCCGCCGTGAAGCCTGCCG
>CAIYYV010000398.1 GCA_903930425.1 Akkermansiaceae bacterium
GCACATCGGAACGGGGGCATTGAGAATGTCGTCATTCGGGACCCAGACGTCCAAGCCGGCGCTGAACTCCACCGTATAGGTCAACCCGGCGGCCGCATAATCCAGACGGCGGCCAAACACCGCGTAGTAATCAATCCCTACCTTGCGAGTCACGGGTTGTCCGGCCGCGTTGATGCCTCCGCCGATCGTATAAGCGATTGAGCTGCTAGACGACACGGTGGGATCGGTTCCAAAGGCATATTCCTCGAGATTCGTGTGTTGGTCTCCATCTGGATCGCCGCCAGGCGTCTTGTCGGTCAAGGTGGCACCATTGGAGAAGGTGCCCATTTTCCATGCATCGTAATACTCTGCTTTGACGGTGATGCTTCCATTGGTCGCCAATTGGCTCACATCCCACGTCAGCCCAGACGACAAGTCCGGCAAACTGAGACCGGCGAAGCTGCCCGCATAGCCGCCGGTCGAACTGAACAGGGTGAAGCTATCGCCCACCTCAAAGCTGTCACCCATACTGCTTAGCACCAACGCGCCTCCATAAGTTAGGGGATTCCCGTCGGTCACCGTCAGCATGCTGCTAGAAGGTGCGGATCCCTTGTTGAGGGTCATTTTCAAGGTGCCCGAGAGCGTGGTGTTAGACACCGTCTGGCTGAAGCCGTTGAGGTCGAGCGTGGCTAATGCGGAGATGGGCGTACTCGCATTCGCGCCGATGCAATCGGCGATGCCGCAGATGACCGTGCCACCCTGGATACGCAGCGCAACATTGCCGGACGAGGCAACGCCATTGAGTCGCAGCGAGCCGCCGCCGCTCTTGTAGAAACCTTCAGAACCCACATTGAGTGGACCATTGACGATGAGGTCGCCAGTGGCGGTGTTGGCTCCGGCATCCACTTGCACAGTCATGCCATAACCCCGACTGACGAATTGGATGTTGGCGTCGATCACCGAACCGGATGCGACGGAAGAAACCCACAGGCCGACCCCGTGGGTATCGAAGGTGCCGATTCCGGCCAGGCCGCTGCCGTATTGACGGATGGTGGTGGGAGCGCCCAGCAGTTGGATCTGTCCACTGCTATTATAACTTGTTCCGCCGTTCAGATAGAGACCGGTGACAGCCGCCTCTCCCGCGCCATAGACAGAGAGGGCAGTGCTGGCATATCCGCCGCCGGTGGTGTATCCGATTTTCAGCGTTCCTTCGCTATTGACGACATAGGGATCATCTCCGGACCTTGAGGAAACGGTGAGAATTCCCGCATGGATGGCGGTGGTGCCGGTATAATTGTTTGTTCCCGAAAGCGTGAGCGATCCGAGACCTTCCTTGATCAGCCCCTGAGTGCCGGTCACTGTCGAGCCAATGACGACGTCGGTATTCAATGTTGTCATTGCGGGCGTGCTGGATCCGTTGTCCAGCGTCAGCGTGCCGGATATAACGCCCCATGCGTAGGCATTCCCCTGATCTCCGAAAATCAGTTTGCCAAGAGTGATGGGTGTGGTGAGGGAGACGGCCGTGTTGGCAGTTAGAGTCAGGGTGCTGAAATCTGCGCTGGCTCCTGATCCGTTAGGTATAATTCCAATGGCCCAGTTTCCGCTAACGGGCCAGTCTCCGTCCGTTGTCGATGTCCAGGTTGGGGTGGCAATCGTCGCGTAAGCCGCGCTCGCGATGGCACTATCTCCATATCCAGACAAGCGGGCGTAGGCACGGACGGTGATGCTGGAATTGACGGGGATCGTGACGGTGGCGGGACTGACCGCCTCGATCACCGTGCCGGAATATTTTGGATCACTGTCATCGATAGTGTAGCAAATGGTCGAATCGGAATCGGAGGTGATATTGACCGTCTGCTCGCCCAAATAAGAACCGGCCGAAAGTGAGAATTGCGGTGTGGACGTATCTCCTGCGACAGCCACTGCAATGCTGCCATCCACGGTCAATCCGCTGGTGTCCCACTTGAAGCTTGGATCCAGCGTGGGTAGATTGAATGTGGCAAAAACGCCGACAGAAGCACCCGAACTCTTGGTGAAAAGTATGAACTTGTCACCGAGCTCGAGCGGGAACCCGGTCGCCGTCACGGTGAGCGCACCTCCGTAGGTGATACCGGTCAAACCTTGGATCAAATCGTTTGTGAGGAGTCCCACGGCGGACTTGTCGATCCGCATGAGGCTAGAACCACCCGTCGCAAATGTCAGCGTGTTACTGATCGTCAGGGTGCCGATGGCCTCTGCGCCTGCGGCCAGTGTACCACCGCTGTGCACGGTGGTCGCGCCACCGATCGTTCCAGTGCCACCGACGATTCCCCCGTCGTCGACGGAGACATTGCCATTGGCGGTCGATCCATTCACATACAAGGTGCCATTGTTTACGGACGTCGTGCCGGTGTAGGTATTCAAGGAGGACAGGGTGAGAGTGCTTGCGCCGCTTTTCACCAGTGATAAATCGCCACTGAGGATGCCGCCAATCGTTCCAGGCGCGGAGGCATTCAAAGTCATGGTGAGTGCCGTTTCAACATCAATGTCGGCAGCCAGATCCAGAGCTCCTGTTAGATTGATCGGGGTCTCCTGCATGCCGTTGGAGGCATAAGTCCCGGTCCAATGGATCGTACCCGTACCGGCATTGGCCGAGAACGAGCCGATTGAATACAAGACGTTCCCGCGTCCAAAGCTGCAATCGAGATAGATCGTTCCATTTCCATTGCTGGTGTCCAAACTCAGGCTATGGGAATTGGCAGCCGAATATCCATAGTCGCCTGTCAGGGTGATCGACGAACCGCCGGTGGCGGTCAATGCCAGATTGGCGGCACTGACAAACCCGCCTTTGAAAAAAGTTTCACCATTCGCGGTGGCAATGTAGGACTGATTGCCGCTGGTTGTCACACTGCCATTCAAGTGCAGGGTGTTGGCCGTGACCGAAAGCGTGCCCGTGCCGGTGACTCCGGCCACTGGCAAACTGGCGGAGGTAGAGCCGCCGACCAAGTCATACACGAGCGAGCCGTTGTTCACGATGGCCGCCACTCCCAAACTGCCGGTAGTGCCGCCATTGCCGACGTTGAGCGTACCGGCATTGATCGTCGTCGTCCCGTCATATTGGTTCGTACCGGTGAGGATGAGCGTGCCGTTGCCGTCCTTGGTCAGCCCACTGGTTCCACCGAGTGCGGCACCGATGGTGGCGGTCTGGTTGTTGACAGTGATGACGGGAGGGCTGCTTCCCTCCAGAGTGAGGGAGCCGGTACCGAGCGTCCAATTGTAGGTTTCTCCCAGATCGCCGAAAACCATGTTGCCGATGGTGAGGGCGCTGTCCAAGGTGACGGTGGTGTCGGAGGTCAAGGTGAGACTATCAAAGCGGGCGGTCTTATCGACGCCGCTGGCGATGGTCGCCTCACTTCAGTTGGCTTCGGCCGCCCAATTGCCACCGCTGAGGTTCGTCCATGTGCCGTCATTGTCGGGAATGCCGGACGAAGGAATGGCATTCAAGACGAGGGCATTCAGCATGCCGCCCTTGGAAGTGCTGCCCGAAAACGCTTCAATCGTGAAGACTTGAGTCTCTGCATCCGCCGTGAAAGTTCCAGTGACGAGAAGACCATTTCCCCACGACACATTCGTGATCCCGTTTGCAAAGGTCCCTTGACTCATCCCGTCAAAAGAAACAGTTCTCCCGCTGACGTCTCCCCGACCGTCATAGACCAGCACCTGGATCTTGTAGCGCTCGCCAATGGTGAGCGCGGGCAGACTACCCGTGCCTAATGTGACGGTGCTCGTAGCGGCGGTGTCGCTGTAGGTGGCCGATTGTGATAGCCAAGCCCCTTCATGGAAGCCGTTGTACGTTCCGCCGAAGTTAAGACTGCCGGCCGCAAAGCTGATGCCATCGAAGGTCTGTGCCGAGCCCCCCGTGTTTTCCGCATACAATACATTGGCGCTGTCAAAAAGACCGGTGCTCAAAGTCTGGCCGTAGGAACCGCCCGTGGTCGCGGGTGCCGAAGTCCAGGTGATCGTCGCCGCAGAGGCGGACGCAGCCAAAGTGAGGGCGAGCACGCCGTGCCGAAGGTTTTGTCTAACAGGTTTTGTCATCTGGGTATACAGGTTCATGGTCTTGGATTTTCCGATAGGTTGATGGATCAGGATCAGTCAGGAATTGAAACGATGGTGATAATGATTTTAGGCAAATGGTGGCAGATGTCTAGGAGCAAATCGGGGGCACTCTAAATTCGCATTGCGCCATATAAAATGACACCGGGGCGGAACCTGCAGAAAAGGCTTTTGATGGTGGTTGCGCCATAAAGAATGACACCGGAATGAAAATACTGACCGGGATCATGAGCAAAGAGAGTAAAACACAATACATGGAGA
>CAIYYV010000399.1 GCA_903930425.1 Akkermansiaceae bacterium
AGGCCGCTCTCAGTAGATGTCGCGGACTTTCGTTACCTCAAAAACAAGGACGGAGAATATGATGATTATGTATTGAAGACAGGCGATCTTCTTTTCACCAGATACAATGGCACCCGCAAGTTCGTCGGAGTATGCGGCTGCTTTTCGGGAACCGAGCGCAGACTTTTCCCCGACAAGTTGATACAGGCGAGAATCTGCGTCGCATCGATCAAGCCTGCATATCTTGAGTTTGCCATGAACAGCGGATTCTCCAGGAAGATCATCGAACGAAAGATCCGGACCACAGCCGGACAATCCGGCATTTCAGGCGGCGACATCAAGAACACACCGGTCCTCATTTGCTCTGCCATGGAACAGGATCAAATCGTCTCAATCGTAAGCGAGAAACTATCAGCAATCGACCGGGCGGAAAAGGAGATCGAAGCCAACCTCCACAAAGCCGAAGCCCTGCGCCAATCGATTCTGAAAAAGGCCTTCTCCGGCCAACTTGTCGCCCAGGATCCCGCCGACGAACCGGCGGGCGTGCTGTTGGAGAGGATCCGCGCCGAGCGGAATGAGGCGGCCAAAACCGGGAAAATCCCCTCAAAATCGGGCGGAAAAACGTTTCGGAAGTCCAAAACGATCAAAAATTTCACACGAAAGTGAAAAAATCGCTGGAAATCACGCTGACGCCCGTCCACCTAATCCTTCTGTCCCGTGAAAGTAAACGTCATCAAGTCCGCCAAGCCCACGGCCCTGCAGAAACTCATTTCAGAACTCCCCTTCGATCCTGCGAGCGAGGCGGAGTTCAAGGGTCTCATGTTCGTGGAGGAATTGCTCACCCTGATGAAAGAACAGGGCATCAATCGCACCCAGCTCGCCAAGCGCATGGGCGTCGGCCCCTCCCGCGTCACCGCCATGCTCAATGGCGGCAGCAATTTCACCTTGGAAACCCTCATCCGTGCCAGCCGGGCCGTCGGGGCCAACCTCGAATAAGCCCTGGATCCCGCCGACGAACCGGCGGGCGTGCTGCTGGAGCGAATCCGCGCCGAGCGTGAACGGGCCGCAGGGATGCCAAAGAACAAAACCGCATATAAAAAGGCACTCGTTTGAACCTACCTAATTACCCAACGCGTGGCGTAGAGCTTCGATTCAGCGGAGTGCGCACCTAAGATTCAAAAAGAAACCCTTGCCGTCAAATCACAATGATGAGCCCAGACCTCCCCAGTTCCGAGCAGGCGACCTTCGCCGAGATTGCGCGGCTCATTCAGGACAGACGCAGCCGCGCCTTTCAAGCCGTCAACCAGGAGTTGATCGAGCTGTATTGGGATGTGGGGAAGATTCTCAGCGAGCGCGTTCGGCTCGCCAGTTGGGGAAATAAAGTCATCGATGACCTTGCCCGCTACCTTCGCCAGTCTCACCCCGGACTACGTGGATTTGCCCGTCCCAACCTCTACCGGATGAGGCAGTTTTATGAGGCTTATGAGAGCGAGACAATTGTCTCACCACTGGTGAGACAATTGCCATGGACCCACAATTTGATTATTCTCAGTCAGTCAAAACGCCCTGAGGAACGGGAGTTTTACCTGCAAATGACCGTTCGGGAAAAATGGTCGA
>CAIYYV010000400.1 GCA_903930425.1 Akkermansiaceae bacterium
CACAGAGCGCTACACTTTTTGTAGTGTTCAGGAGGAGGGTTCCGGCGCCCGTCTTGGTCCAGTTTTCGGAACCCGCAAGGATGGCGCTGATGATAGCAGTTCGATTGGCCACGCCGATATCCGGCGAAGTCCCTCCCAGGGTGATGGCGGAGGTGCCGGGAGTGCCGGGTGCCACAGTCCAATCGTGGGATGCCGAGATCGCATCCCCGAAGATGAGTCTGTTGACGCTCTGGTTTCCGTTCAGTGAGACTGTCGAGTTCTCCGTGAGGTCGAGCGTGCTGAAGTCGGCGGTGACGCTGGTGGTGGTGGGCAGCATGCCCCCGGACCAGTTGCCCTGCTCTGTCCAGCTACCCGTGGCGTTACCACCCGCGAGATTCGTCCAGATGAAGCGGGGGCTGCCGGATGGGCCGGGGCTGCTGCTGACTTCAAGCGAACCGCCGAAGCTGAAGTAGCCCCCATACGCCGGATGCGATGCACTGTAGGTTCCCGCGGGAACCTGCACGGCGGGCGTGCCGAGGAACAGCTTGTCCACGGTGTCGGTACCGGTGAAATCGAGGCCGAGCACCGCGTCGGCGGCGATGGTCACGGTGGAGAGTTCGTTGGACGGGTTGACTTGTTTCTGGACCAGCGTGCCGCCGGCCACGGTGGTATCGCCGCTGTAGGTGTTGGGGCCGGCCAGCGTCTGGGTTCCGCCGCCGGTCTTCTCCAGCGAAATGGCAGCGATGCCATCGCTGATGACGCCGCTGAAGGTTCCACTGCCGCCGCCGTTGCCGATGGTCAGCTTGCTGGCCGTGGCACCCGAGTTGGTGATGAACGAGACGCTGGCGACGCCGCTCAGGGCGTTGACGGTCTGATCGAAGCCGGCGGGATCGAAGGTGCCCTTGGTGAGGGTGAGATTCTGATTGGTGGCAAGCGCGTTGCTGACGCCAAGCTTGAGAGTGGTGGCGTTCTGACCGTTGACAGTGACGGCCCCGATGTCATGGCCACTGGCGCTGAGCACCAGTGATCCCGTGCTCGTGCCATTCAAGACCACCGCACCGCCATTGTTGTCGATGGAGCTTGCGATAAGAATCGTCGAGGGATTGGCGTCGTAGTTACTTGCGTTGAATGTCAGGGTGCCGGTGTTCGTATCGCTGCGTGCGATGTCGCCGCTGATCATGAGGCGGGCGTTCGGCCCGAAGGACTCCAGCTTGTAGTTGCCGGTCCCATCGAGCGTGACGGATCCCGTCATTTCGATCCGGTTGCCGCCAGCACCACCCTGGATCGCGGCGGCACTGCCACCGGCACCCTGAATGACAATGTTCTCCGGCAGGATCTTGACTCCGACATCGGCTGAGGTGTTGTAATCCAGAACCAACTGCCCACCGGTGGTGGTGGAGCCGGTGGAATGGATGATGGTCTTGCCGGTGGTGCTGCCCAGTGAACTTGCCGACGCTGAAAAGCCACGGACATGCACGATCCCGGTTTGGATCGTCAGATCGCCGTCGAAAGTGTTGACTCCGGCGAATCTCAACCTGCCGGCACCGAGCTTGCTCCAATGGGCGGTGCCTGCAATGACCGCGCTGATATTGAGATCTTTGCCCGCTGGGGAAAGGTTGCTCGCGACATTGATCGAAGGATTGGCCCCACCCAGAGCAAGGGTGGAGTTGGAGGGTGTGCCGGGGGCCAGGGTCCATCCGTGGGATGCCGTGGTGTCTGCAAACAGCAGTTTATTGATCTCTTGGTTGCCGTTCAGCGAGACAATCGAGTTCGCGGTGAGGTCGAGCGTGCTGAAGTCGGCGGTGTCGTCGGTGGTGGCGGGCAGGATTCCGCCGGTCCAGTTGGCCTGCTCGGGCCAGGCTCCCGTGGCATTGCCATCCACCA
>CAIYYV010000401.1 GCA_903930425.1 Akkermansiaceae bacterium
ACCGTCTTGCTGGTCCCGGCGCTGTGGCTCTACAACATCCCGCTGCACGCCACCATGTTGCTCTATCCCGTCTCGCTCATCGCCTCGCTGCTGCTCGGACTGGCCATCGGCCTCATCCTCGTCCCCATCGCCACGCTCTACTCCGACGTCGGCCGCGCCGCCCAGCTCGCCTTGCGCTTCGGCTTCTTCGTCACTCCCGTCATCTTCCCCTTGCCCGCGGCCGGCCTCGCCCGCTCCCTCATGTCTCTCAACCCTCTCACCTCGGTCATCGTCAGCGGTCGCACTTGGCTCGCCGGTGGTGGCGAGTCGATGCCGCTGGCCTTCCTCGCCGTCGTCCTCGCCTCCTTGGTGCTCTTCGGCTTCGGCCTCCTCTTCTTCAAAGTCGCCCTCCCCCACCTCATCGAGCGCATGGGAGGGTAGGGGAGGTAAAAGCTGAACGCGGCGTGAGCGCTAGCGAACTTGGAGAAATCCTGCGCAGCACTAACTGGCATAGCCGAAGGCAAAAGCTGAAAAGCTGAAATGGAAGAGGAAGAGGGGATATGCTGAGGATCGGAGAATAATACGAACGTCCAACATTCAACTTTGAACTTCCAACGTCGAACCGAAGAGACGGTGATTTAGTTGAATGTTCGATGTTCGATGTTCGATGTTCGCCATTTGCCCTTGCCTCTCGCCCTCAGGGGCAAAGTGCGACAGTCATAGACAGCCGCTACATGGCTGCCCAATCGGCAAATCATTTTCTCATCTCTTGCATCCACCCTTTTTCGAATTTTGAATTTTGAATTTTAAATTGCAGAGGGCTTTCGCGCGAGTCAAGTTCCCTGATCTCTTTCTTCATTCAAAATTCAACATCCAACATTCAAAATTCAGCATCGACTTCGTCATGATTTTCCAAGTTCGCTAACGCTCACGACTTCAGAGAGCTGGAATTTTCGACACTACAGCGCACACATATGCCTCTCGCCCTCAGGGGTAAAGTGCGACAGTCATAGACTGCCGCTACATGGCTACCACCCAGATTCATCTCTCGTCTATTGCCTTCCACTGTCTTCCTCTTCCATTTCAGCTTTTCAGCTTTTCAGCTTTTCAGCTTTTACCTCACGCTGCCGCCCTTGGTCGCATCCGCCGCTATTGACGAAAAACCTAACAAACACCTGAGGCGGTTTTTTGCGGGGCACTCCATCAGGATTGCTGCGCTCCGAGAGTGACACAGCGGCCGGAAAGTTCAATAAGAAATGAACACTTTCACACGATCATGCCGGCGGCGACGGTTTCATGGGTGCCGGGGTCGATGAGAATGAAGGGGCCGGTCTGGCGTCCCCGATTACCGCTGCGGCGGGCTCAACGCTTGTTGGCATGTTGCCATGCCGCAGAGAGGCCCCGTTCCAGCACCTCTTGAGCAACAAAGGCCATATCGATTTCCGGGCCGGATTCCTGCACGATTGCGGCAATGTCGCGCAGGTGCTTTTCGGAACCGCCCTCCCGGAAAAATTCGAGTTTTCTCAAGACAATATACTCAGGAGGAGCAAACGCCACCTGCCTGCCGTCGATATCCATCCACACCTCATGCTGGAACGCCCAGCGATGGAGCGGGTCTGCCCCGGCCAGATAGACGTCGGCCTTCAACATGGTCTCCAGATGAATGATGTTAAAATGTCCTCTCAACATGCGAATCCTTTCGGATTGAATTACTTCAGGCGGCGGGAGGTAATAGGCGGAGTCTGGAAACGCCATCACCAGAGAGTCGACGTCATCACTTTCTATTTCAAGAATCAAATCGATGTCGTTGGTCAGCCTAGGTTCCCCGTAGGCCATGGCACCAATCGAACCGGTGACCAGATATCGAAGGCCGTGCCGCTGCATCGGATCGATGAAGATGTCGATAAATTCAATCATGCAGCAGGAAAAACCTAAGGTTCAATTCGCGCATCAAGCGTTCTTCCGGCCAATCCTTGTGGCGGCGGCGAAGCCCGGCAAGTTTGACCTTGCGAGCCGTGGCGTACAGTCGCGAGGCGATGTGGAGCTTCTGGCTGGGAACGAGCTTGGCAGATGGCGCGGCCTGAGACATGGGGAATGGGGTTGGACAGCACTTTCAGACGATCATGCCGGCGGCGACGGTTTCATGGGTGCCGGGGTCGATGAGAATGAAGGCGCCGGTCTGGCGGTTGCGCCGGTAGGAATCGTAGAACAAGGGCACTGCGGCACGCAGGCTGATGCGGCCGATGTCGTTCATGGCGAAGCCATCGACGCCCTCGATTTTGTGGAGGGTGTTGATATCGACATGATACCTGACTTGTTGGACCACAGCCTTGGTTTCCTGGGTGGTGTGGCGCAGGATGAGCTTGGCGCGCGGAGGCATGGCACGGGGTGAAAACCAACAGATCATCGCCTCAATGTCCTGGCCAATCTGCGGCGGATTGTTAGATTTCACCAGCATGTCACCGCGTGAAATATCAATCTCATCCATGAGGGTGAGGCAGACGGACTGCGCGGCGAAGGCTTCGCTGATTTCGCCACCGGGGCTGTGGATGGCCTTGATGCGGGAAGTGAAGCCGGAAGGCAGCACGGTGACGGCATCACCAGGCTTGAAGACCCCGCCGGCGACACGCCCCGCGTAACCGCGGAAGTCGTGCCACTCGTCGCTCATCGGGCGGATGACCCATTGGACGGGAAAACGCGCTTCGACATGGTTTGCCTCGCTGCCGACATAGACGTTTTCAAGATGATAGAGCAGCGTGGGGCCCTGATACCAAGTCATGTTAGATGATCGGTCGACGACATTGTCGCCGTTGAGCGCGGAAATCGGCAGGAAGGTGATTTCGACGATGCTATTGAGGCGTGAGGCAAACTCGCGGAAATCCTCGAGGATGGAGTTGTAAACTTCCTCGGCGTAGCCGACCAGATCCATCTTATTGACGGCAACCACGAGGTGCTGGATGCACAGGAGATTGGCGACAAAGCAGTGGCGCTTGGTCTGCTCGATAACGCCCTTGCGGGCGTCGATGAGGATGATGGCAAGATTGGCCGTGGAGGCACCGGTCACCATGTTGCGGGTGTATTGGATGTGCCCCGGCGTATCAGCGATGATGAACTTGCGTTTTGGGGTGGCAAAATAGCGATAGGCCACATCAATGGTGATGCCCTGTTCGCGCTCGGCCTTGAGGCCGTCGGTCAGCAACGCAAGGTTGACGTTCTTCTCGCCCCGGCGGCGGGAGGAGTCCTCCCTGGCGTCGAGTTGGTCCTCAAAGATGGATTTGGAATCGTAGAGCAAGCGGCCGATAAGGGTGGATTTGCCGTCATCGACGGATCCGGCAGTGGTGAAGCGCAAAAGGTCCATGAAATAAAAGCTGAAACGCTGAAAAGCTGAAATGAAGAGGTTGGAGGGAGGAAGGTAAACGCTGAGATGAGATGAGATGAGATTAGGGATTGCGGCGGGTCTTGGAGACTATGGTGGTGAAAATGGCGATGATTTCGCCCGCTTCGCGGTGGATCAGGGGCATTTCAGGGAGCTGAATCTGGCAATCCTCGATGAGTAATTCCAGCCACAGCTGGGTTTCGTCAGCTTCCTGTAGCAATGCGTCGAGCTTGGAACAGAATTCGGCATCCGACCGGGCGCGAGATGCCTCCCTGACATGAGCCGCCACCGACGTGCCCGACCTGAGCAGCTGTTTCCCCAACACGGCGACTTCTTCACGCTGTCGAGGCAGGCTCACAAAAGCACGAACAATCGACGATGCGAACGCCTTGCTTCGTGACCGCAATTCACCCGTAATACGCATAATGATATAACATGGTTAAGTGCATTTCCCGATTCAAGATTTTTGTTTGTCAGTCTCTCAGCCCTTCAGCCTCCTCTTCATTTCAGCGTTTCAGCGTTTCAGCATTTCAGCGTTTACCTAAAAATACCCTTCTTTCTTCCGGTCTTCCATGGCGGTTTCGGAGCGTTTGTCGTCGGAGCGGGTGCCGCGTTCGGTTTGGCGGGCGGCGGCCACCTCGGCGATGACCTCGTCAAGGTTGGAGGCGCTGGATTCGACGGCCCCGGTGCAAGTGGCATCCCCAATGGTGCGGAAGCGGACCACCCGCGTACGAACGGTTTCGTGCGCTTGGGGTTTGAGGAATCCGGTGACGGCCAGCAGCATGCCGTTGCGTTCGAAGACCTCGCGGGAGTGGGCGAAGTAGATCATGGGCAGCGGGATTTGCTCGCGTTGGATATACATCCAAATGTCCATCTCGGTGAAGGTAGAGAGGGGGAAGATGCGGAAGTGCTCGCCGGGGTTCTTGCGGCCGTTGAAGAGGTTCCAGAGTTCCGGGCGCTGGTTCTTCGGATCCCATTGGCCGAAGTCGTCGCGGTGCGAAAAGAAGCGTTCTTTGGCGCGGGCCTTTTCCTCGTCGCGACGGCCACCGCCCAGGCAGGCGTCGTATTGGTGTTTCTCGATGGTATCTAGCAGGGTAACGGTTTGCAGTTTGTTGCGC
>CAIYYV010000402.1 GCA_903930425.1 Akkermansiaceae bacterium
CCTCCATGCGGAAAGCAGAGGAATTATCAATCACCACCGCACCCGCCGCCGCCGCGATGGGTGCAAATTCCTTTGAAATTCCACCTCCCGCACTGAACAGCGCAATGTCTACCCCGGCAAACGAGTGCTGCGTTAATTCCTCGATCACAATCTCTTCACCACGAAATTTCATCCGTTTTCCCGCAGAACGCGCGGAAGCCAGCAGTTTCAGTTTGCCGAGCGGAAAGTTCCGCTGTTCGAGACAAAGGAGCATTTCCACGCCGACGGCACCCGTGGCACCAACAATTGCTACATGAGGTTGATTCATTGTTCAAATGCCGGCGTTTCGTTACCGGGCGGCGCAGCATATCACATCTCCGCCTGCTGGCAATGGATTCGTGTCCGAATTCCGCCGTCTGTGTGCGATTTTAGAATCTGTGGTTTTCGGCACACCATCATTGTTCGATCACGGGCGGGTTCCCAACCGTCTCAGGGTGCTGTTAGAAAGTGTAGCTCAGCATCGATCCGGCGACAAATTCGCTGTGTGAATTGGAATAGTCGGTATCAGGGTCGTCGCCCAGGGGGATGGAAAGCGCCACAAATGGTGAGAGTTTTGTGTGCTCAAAAATATCCCAAGCGAGCGTGAGTTTGGTGGTCCAAGCAGTGGCCTGTCCTTCTTCGAGTCTGTATCCGATATTGCTATCGACGCCTAGGTTGAGTCGTGGATGAAGTTTGAAGCTCTTGGAAAGGGCGAATTCGGTGTAGTCATAGTTTTCACCCTGCACACCCCAAAAGTATTTGAGCGACGCGGTGGCGAATCCCAGATCACGGGAGACGCCGAAGGAGATTTCCTGATAGGTGGAACCGTTGGAATTCGGATAGAGGTAGGCAATGTATCCAATCGATCCCTTGACCCATTCGAAATCCTTGGAGGCCTCGGCATAAAGATCGAGTTCATCGAGCTGTTCACCGGCGGTCTGGAAGTTGGCATACCAAGCACCGGCGCTCAGACTGATATCGTTCCATTCGGTGCTTGAATCGACACCGGTCTCGATCAAGTCGTTTCCAAGGTGCAAACCGCGCCACAGGTAGGCGTTCGAGTAACCGGCGTGAACTTGGGTTTCTATTTCTGCGGAGGCATTGCCGGCAAGCAAGGTGGCGGCTAGGGCACTGAGGGTTTTAGAGCGGGGTGACATGGGGTGCTGTGGTTTGCGGGTTGTGGTATGGGTCCCTCATCGGCCATGAAATGCAAAGGTCAGGGACGAGAACGACTTAGCATCCTTCGTGCCAATTGAACACGCAAGTTCGATAAAGGGGTTTTTCACGGGGCTTCCATACGAGATTTCAGCTGCTTTATAGCGTCGTTCTTTTCTTGGCACGCGGTTTGCTTACGCAGCGTGTGATGCCTGTGAATACACAATCCGCAGGATCTCCACTTGACGTTCACGACACCTCCAAACTCTCATGACTCATCGATTTTCTATCAAAACGTGTTTGCTCGCTGCAGTCGCCACTGGCATGGCCGCCCTCCCTCTATCAGTTGTTGCTGCGGCGCAGGACACCGCCGTGCCTGTGTCGGTCGCGAGTGCCGCGCCCACTGCGGCCACGCTGGAGCAACGGGTGGCCGACCTTGAACAGTATTTTCAAAACACGGGCGTAGGCGGGGTTGGCGACACTGCTTGGGCCTCTCGCATTGCGGGGCTTCCCGGGCCGGGGCACAATGGCTGGTTGATGACTTGCGCCGCCTTGGTGCTGTTCATGACACTGCCGGGATTGGCGCTGTTTTATGGAGGTCTGGTGCGTAAAAAAAACGTCCTGAGTGTGCTGGCTCAGTGCCTCGGCTGTGCCGGAATGGTCACCCTGATTTGGTGGTCGGTGGGTTACAGTTTGGTGTTTGGGAAAAACTTTGCTTCACCGTATCTCGGTGGCTCTGAATTCTTTTTTCTCAAGGGTGTGACCAGCGCGCCGAATACCGATTACTGTTACTGGGTTTCGCAAAACGTGTTTGCGATGTATCAATTGATGTTCGCGATCATCACTCCGGCGCTCATCATCGGCGCCATCGCCGAGCGGATGAAGTTCACGTCCATCATGTTGTTTATAGCGGTTTGGATGTTTGTGGTGTATATCCCGATGGCCCACATGGTCTGGGGGATCACCGGGCTGATGAACGGAGTTTGGAATCCAAACGCCAAAATCACAGCCATTGACTTTGCCGGCGGCACCGTCGTGCACATGACCTCCGGTTGGAGCGCTTTGATCTTGTGCATCATACTGGGGAAGCGCCTCGGTTTTGGAAAAGAGAAGATGTCACCCCACAATATGGTCCTTTGTATGGTTGGCACCGGCATGCTCTGGGTGGGATGGTATGGCTTCAATGCGGGCTCGGCCTTGGCGGCAGACGGGGTTTCCGCCAACGCCTTCATGACCACCACTCTAGCCGCTGCGACAGCTGGTTTTGTCTGGGGGCTGATAGAAAAAATCGTCAAGGGCCAGGCGTCGATTCTGGGCATGTGCTCGGGCGTGGTGGCCGGTCTGGTCGTCATCACACCTGCCTGCGGGTTTGTGAATGCCACGGGTGCGATCGTTATTGGCGTGCTCGCAGCGCTCATTCCCTATGTCTTCGTGATGTATGTGAAAAAGGCCGCCGGCTATGATGACGCGCTGGATACCTTTGGCGTGCATGCAGTCGGCGGCACTTTGGGTGCTCTGCTTACTGGCTTACTGGCGACTTCAGAAGTCAATGGCAACCTCGGCACCGCCAATGCGGCGGCTATCAGCAATGGTCTGGCCAAACGCCTGGCCGAGGGCGGTTTGTTTGGACAACAAGCGATGGCCGTCGGAATCACCCTGGCCATTGCGGTGCTGAGCACGATCGGAATCACGTTTTTGATAAAGGCGGTGGTGGGATTGCGACCGAGCACCGAAGTTGAGACCGTCGGCCTCGACCTCAGTGAGCACGGCGAGGAAGGCTACGAACACTGAGCCCCGCCTCGCCACATTCACGCGATACGGAGCGCGACCGCCAGTGCGTTTTCGTTTGCAGCCACGGCCTGCATGGGTTCCTCTGAGTGCGCCCAACTCTCAACCCAAGCTTGTGAACCGATGCCCTGGCTGCTCATTGACAATTCCAACACCCGCACCAAATTCGCCCTCGGGGATGCCGAGCGTCTGTTAGACTGGCGCCGTGTCCTCGCCACGGCGGACCTTTCGATGGAATCGCTGGCGGTCACCACAGCCGGAGTGGATTTTTCAGCAGTGATCGTTTGTTCGGTTGTGCCGGAAAAGGCGGCGGTGCTGAAGGAATTTTTTGAAGCGTGTGGCCCGGTGCATTTTCTGAATGCGGCCAGTCCGTTGGGATTGGGGATAGATTACCCATTGCCTGATCAGATTGGTGCGGACCGATTGGCCAATGCGGCCGGCGTGCTGACCCGTCATGGATCCCCTGCGATCATTATCGATTTCGGCACTGCGGTGACCTTTGACGTCATCTCTGATGCGCCTGCCTATTGCGGCGGGGTCATCGCGCCAGGACTTGGTGCCATGTCGGGTTACCTGCCGCAAAAGACCGCCTTGCTTCCGGCTATTGTGTTAGAAGAACCCGCCTCGGCGATTGGTAAATCGACGGTCCATGCGATGCAGGCCGGAGCGGTGTTCGGTTATCGCGGCCTAGTAAAGGAAATCATTGCCCGGATTTGCAGCGAGCTTTCCGGCTGTCCGAAAATCATTGCGACCGGCGGTGATGCGGCACTCATTGCCCGCGGAGTGCCTGAGATCAATCGGGTGGATCCGGATATCACTCTGGACGGATTGCGACAGGTGGCGGCGCGCGTTTTTGCCGACCGTGCTTGAGTCATCCCCCATGGATTTCCCCGGCCGTGGCCTCGCGCATTTCGGCTCGGATCATTCGCCGAGGTGAAGTGTCACCTCGAATGGAAGTGAGGTGACCGAGACGCGGGTCCCTTCGGGGCTGATCGGCAGCATGCTTCCGTTAGAAACGGTGGCGCGCCTGATGCGTTGTCCGTGAGGCAGTGGTGGGACGATGAATAGTCCGCCCGGCGGCAGGGTGATAGAGTCGCCGATCTCGATGCGAAGGGTGTGGTTGTGGGACGCGGAGATTGAGAAATCGAGTTTGCCGTAGCGGGTCGGCAGGTGTTGCACCGAAAAGCCAGGGTTTTCTGAAATCCACGCCCACGGCATGCCGGAGGCGAGCACTAACGAATCGCTCGCTTCGCGTTCACTGGCCACCATGGACGCCAATGCCAGCAGGTATTCCGCGGCGATCCAAGTATGCGGAACGTCGCCCAAGTGGCCTGGCGAAAGAGGATCGCGCCAGGTGATTTCAGGCCATTGGTTCCATTCAAGCGGACGTCTGTCAGATAGAAAAAATTCCAATAAATCATTAGCTTCGTCGCGTTTTCCGAGACGCGAGAACGCTCCGATGATGCGGATTTCATAGGCGGTGTAATTGACCCACGGCATTTGGCCGCTGTGCTTGCGGTGGAAGCCGTCGAGATACGTGGCAAGCATCGCGTGCAATGGTTGGTCAGGCAGGACATCCGCGAAATCGAGCTGGGCGATGGCATTCGCAGTGGCCGTGGGATCGAAGTCCGCCCATTCGACGGAGCCGGGAATATACTCGATTTTTTGGCCGGCGATGACCGTGTCGATCGACCGGAGAATGTCGTGCTGGAAATTTGTGGCCTCGCGCTGCCAGCGGTCGGCGTCATCCGTTAGACCGAATGCGGTGGCGAGTTCTGCTGCGGCCTGAAGTCCCCTCACACCCCAGAAATCATCCCAGTAGGAATGCACGGGGTGGGCGAGGTAACCCTCGTGGCTGGCGGATTCGGGAAGCAGTCCGAAGCAGGCCGCGTGATCGCCCGCCTGATAGACCGGCGTCATGCGTTGCGCGCGAAGATCGATCAGATAGTCAGCCGCCAAACGCACCTGTGCAAACAGACTGTCCAAAAACTGCCGATCGCCACCTGCGCGAAACACTTCCCGGATGCCCCACAAAAATTGGCCATGGCTGTCGTGCTCGACCAACCAGTCGACACCATCGCGATCGACCACGCAGGGCACGAAACCATCGGCGCGTTGGAATTGCGCATACCACGTGAGAAATTCTCGCAGGGCTTTGGGCAGGCCGGCCTTGGCGAGTGCCGCACCCATAATCACGCAATCACGGACCCATGAGCGCGTGTAGCGGCGTGGTCCTGGCTGGATCGCGGGACCGTCGCGGTTGATGAGAATGTGCGCGGCGGCGGTGCGGAAACAATCAAACGCCGGAACCGCGACTGCAGGCACCTGCCAGCGAACCGCGCCCAACGTTCTTCGCCAGCGGGTAAGGGCTGCGGCCCGGCTCTGTTTCGCTGGTTTTCTCACATTTCCGAAATAGGGGACTGAAACCGTGATTTCTAACGAAGACATTCTGGGTGGCAGTTCCCACTGCATCGCCGCAGACGCCAAGCCGGAAGGATCATGCGCCTGCTGGCTCTGTGGTAGCTTGCCCTGAGAGAGAAAGGCGACAACGCCCCCTTCCTCAAAGGAGGCAGCACCCTGGGCATCGGCTGTTGATGAAACGAGCACCGCCCGCTGATCCACCGTGAGACCATCGGGACCACAGGTGATTTGATGGACCGGACTCCGGCCACCAAGATCGCGGAAAGCCTGCCATGGCGGATTCACTTGGAACGGCCGCACGCTGACGACCAAGCGCGTGTTCGGGCGGGCCTCCCGGCATTTGAGCCGGTAGGTGACGTGCAGCGTGAGATGATCGTCTTTTCCATCGACCCAAGGAAGGATTTTTAATTCGAGTTTCGAGGTTTTCCAGGTGACGACGGGAAGCGGTGCCCCACCCGCCGCCAGTGAGCGGGTGGCTGGCGCGTCCGCCCAAGTGACAAGTTTACCATCTAACAGAATGAACGGTTCTAACGAAAATCCCGCCTCATCGATTTCCACCATGCCTTCCTCATTGATGAGTGCGCGGCGTTTTCCTTCTGGGCTCCCGATAGGCGTCCAGTAGGATTGCTCACGATACCAATAGCGGGGAAACCAACCGCGCGGGAAATCGGCCGCCACGGAATGAATGAATTCATTCGGCGTGCGCGAAAACGCGTCTGGGCGCAGGACGATGGCCGCCAGTGCCGCGCCCGCTGGATTTTCAAAAATGACGCGGAGGTGGCGGGCCTCTGCGCCGGGTGTCGGGATGTGGCTTCGCGATCCGCGAGCGCAGGATGCATGGAACACACGCGCCCATACGCTGCCATCGTCGGAAATTTCCACGGCGAATGCGCGAGGCGTGAGCGGTTCCGGCCAATGGATGACGAGACCACCAAAGCGCAGTGGGCGACCAAAATCCACAGCCCACCATGGGGCTGAGTCGTTAGAAATGGCCCGCCATTCTGTGAGAGAATCCGAGGCGAGCACGGCGTCCGGAGGGAAGCCCGGTTGATGGCTGGAAGCACGGATGGCACGGGGGGCGCTGAGTGTTTGATCGTGAAGCGACGCACCGGCAAGTTCCAGCGTGCCCTTGCCACCGGGTCCTGCAGCGATGACAAACTCGACGGACTCCACATGGGAGGGAGCGCCCCCACCGGCAGGTCCCCACGCGAACGGCAGATCGCGCTCGTGAAAACAAAAACCACTCCAAGCTTCAGGCAATGGGAAATCAGGACGCAGGTGACGCCAGACATTGGACCCACCGGTATCCGCCACTTTAAACTCGAAATGATTCGGCGGGCCCTGGCCTCGCAGGTGGAAACGCATTTCGAAAGTCTCGGGCAAGACGCATGGGAGATCGCGCCGGATGACGACAAATCCGCCACCTCCGTGGAAGTCATAATCGAGGCGGAGCGCCGGTTGGCCGTGATCGTCGGACGTGGATTGAAGGCACCCTTCTGCCTGACCCGAGGCCACCACCTGCCAAGCACTGAGATCATCAAACAACGAGAAAAAGGGATGAAGGGTGAGTGACATAGTCGGACCCTCATCAAGCACATTCGAACTGCGAATTCAAGCCCCCCATCAAAAAACCGCAGCCCATGAGAGCTGCGGTTTTTTTGAAGGGAAACTGGCGCGATCGCGGCTCAGCGTTTCGAGAACTGGAAGCGCTTGCGGGCACCCGGTTGGCCGGACTTCTTGCGTTCCTTCATGCGGGGATCGCGGGTGAGAAATCCGAGAGGTTTCACAATTTTGCGATTTTCTGGATCCACCTGGGTGAGCGAGCGAGAAATGGCGTGACGAATGGCAATGGCTTGCGCGTGCGTGCCGCCACCCTTGATGATCACCATGAC
>CAIYYV010000403.1 GCA_903930425.1 Akkermansiaceae bacterium
AACAGCGACGCAGACCCCAACACCCACTATCACACCTACATTGGCTCCCACAGCCACGCCAGCGCCGTCCAAGGTCACCATGAGGGCCACAACCCCAAAACCCGCAACACTCAACCATGCGGCAAGCGTACCAATGTGCAGTGAATGGCGAAGCGAAGTCATCGATGGCCGATAGACTACACAGGATCAAACAAATGACAATACCCGCAAAACCTCCCCACGCTTTCACGAACGTCAGACCACAACACAGCGGCGGCACCAAGCCCGACACGTGAACTCAATCCCCGCCCTGAACTAAACATCACCATCGGCGATGGACGAATGCCCGCCAATCAGCCAAGTTCCCGCACCCCATGTCCGCCCTCCTCTCCGCCACCGAAATCCGCCTCTCCTACGGCTACCAAATGTTGCTCGACGGCGTCACCCTCGCCGTCGCCGCAGGTGAAAAAATCGGCATGGTCGGCCGTAACGGCTGCGGAAAAACCTCCCTGCTTAAAATCCTCGCCGACTCACAAACTCCCGATGCCGGCGAAATCGCGCGACGCCGCTCGCTCCGCATCGGCTACCTCCCACAGGAGTTCGAACTCAATCCGAATCTGAGCGTCCACGAAAATATCGCCGCCGGCGCCGCCGATATCGTCACCGCCGTCCATCGCTATGAACACGGCAACGGCAGCGATGCCGAACTCGCGGACCTCCTCTGCCTGATCGATCACGCCGATGGCTGGAACCTCGATTCACGCATCAAAACCACCGCCACCGCCCTCGACGCCCCATCACTTCATCTCACTGTCGGCTCTCTATCAGGCGGAGAAAAACGACGGGTCGCACTCTGCCGCGCCCTCGCCTGCCAACCGGATTTGCTCCTGCTCGACGAACCGACAAACCACCTCGACGCTGAGTCGATCCGTTGGCTTGAAGATTACCTCAAAGAATTCCCCGGCGCGGTCATCTTTGTCACACACGATCGATACTTCCTCGATGTGATCGCCACCCGCATCATCGAAATCGACCAGGGCCGAGCGTTTTCCCATCCCGGAAATTATACCGCGTTTCTCGAATCCAAGGCCGTCCGCCGACAAATCACCGAACAAACCGAACGCCGACGCCAACGGTTTCTCCGCGAAGAACTCGATTGGGTCCGCTCTGGCGTGAAGGCCCGTGGCACAAAATCACGCCACCGAATGGAACAATACTATCAGATCGAGGGCATCGAGGCACCACCCGAAGAACGCGAGATGGACCTGCTCATCCCCCCACCTCCAAATTTGGGAAATATCGTCGTCGAACTCGAAAAAGCCGGCGTCAACGTCGGCACCGCATCCACGCCCAGATGGTTGTTCCGCAATCTCACCCTCACACTGCGGCCAGGCCAATGCACCGGAATCGTCGGCAGAAACGGCGTCGGTAAAACCACACTCCTCAAATTATGCCTCGGTCAAATCCCCCCTACCGAAGGATCCGCCATCCTCGGAAAACGCGTCAAAGTGAATTATATCGATCAGACGCGAATGCAACTCGACGGCACTGGCTCGTTGTTAGATGAAGTGTCCGACGGCAATGAGAAGCTGATGTTTGGCAACCAACAGCTCGGCGCACGCAATTACCTCCGACGCTTCCTCTTCGATGACAAACGCATCAACGAACGCGTCGACCTTCTATCAGGCGGTGAACGCGCACGCTTGATGCTCGCCAAGGTTCTCAAAAATGGTGGCAACCTGATTGTGCTGGACGAACCGACAAACGACCTCGACCTGCCGTCGCTGCGCATGCTGGAAGAGGCTCTCGCCGATTTCGAGGGCTCCGTGATTGTCGTGTCACATGATCGGTATTTCCTGGATCGCATCTGCGACCAAATCATCGCCTTCGAGGACGATGGCCTGATCGTCCAACCAGGAAATTATTCGTATTACCTCGAAAAACGCCAATCCCGCGAAGCCGCCATGCGCCTGCAAATGCAGGCCGCCGCACGCTCGACCGCTTCACGCTTGCAGGAGGCTCGCCTACAGAACGCACTGCCTACATTGTCCACCAAACCCCGAAAACTCACGTTCAAAGAAAAATCGGAACTAGAAGGCATTGAAACCGCCATTCTCGCCGCCGAGCAAGACGCTGAAATCCTTGAGGCAAATCTGCATGATCCAAAGTTTCAGTCCACACGCTTTGCCGAAATCCCCGCCCTCATCGATCAACTCGACGCCACCAAAATCGAGGTCGCCCGACTCTATCAACGCTGGGAGGAACTTGAACAATTGAGACAAAACCCGGAAAATCACAGAGCATGATCCGAAAGAGCGCATGCATTTCTTCATCCAACCCCTCCGATAGTTGAAATTGCTATGCATTCGTGCCAGAGATCGCCTGTCTCAGTCTGTTAGAAACTCCGAAGCGGCGTGCTGCGGTCTGACTCGCAATTTTTCTTCGCATCGCCTTCCTCACATGTCTTTCCTGAGTTATTTTATCTTTCCTCAGACATCCTTTTTCAAATCTCGGACACTCCACAACGCCCCCGCTGCGGCCGCCCCACTGCCCCGCAGTTTCCGAGCGCCATCTTTCCGTTGCGATCCAAAACG
>CAIYYV010000404.1 GCA_903930425.1 Akkermansiaceae bacterium
GGGTCCCACGCCGCTGAGTAGACTGTAACGGACAAGGGTGTGCAACTCGTGGTCAATCTCCGCGAGCCTCCGTTCAAGAGCGGGGAGAGACTTTGCCTGCGTGGAATTGCCAGCCTTCACATCCCCTGCGCCGAGGGAGGCGGCGATCAGCATCAGGCTCAACAAATATGTCACAATGTTCATCTAAGAGCAGATTATCACGAAACAATACTCGAAACCAAGCCCGAAAACATCCTCTAAAATGAGGATGTTGTCATGCGGATGTGTTGTCCTATACTGGCATCACGTTTTTAAACTAGAAAAGAGGAGTAAGTAGATGAAAATACAACGAACAGTTCAGATCCTGAAGAAGGCCGTCGTGATGGCATTGGTCTTGAGCGCCGTCTTGACCGCTTCGGCGGCGACCGACTATTGGGACGGAAATCTTTCCACCGCGTGGAATACCAGTGTCCAGAACTGGAAGACCCTTGCCTCCGGCGGCTCATCAACCGCCTTCACCACGGGGGACGACGTTGTCTTCGGCATCACGTCGCCGACCACGCAAACGGTGGTGGTCGATCCGTCCGGCGTCTCGGTGGGTCTGTTCACCATCAACTCCGGCACCGCTTGGGCCTTTTCCGGCGGGGCTATCAATGCATCCGTCGCTACTGCTACGCACACCATATATGGCCCCACGACCTTCACGGGCATGTCCGTCAACCTCACGCGGACAGGGGCGACTGGAACCGCTTCGGGCGTTAACATCACCGACAATGTCACGTTGACGTCCTCCACTCCAATAACGAGCGTCTGGCGGGGACCATATTTCAGCTTTACGCACGCCTCTGGCAAGACCCTGACACTGGCGGACTATGCCATCTTGGATGCCAATAAAATCCAATCAAAAAATGGCGTCTCGGGGACAATCAGCATCAACGACAATGCCGTGCTCAAAGGGGCAGCCTTTGGGGGCAATAACATAGCCAGCACCTATTTGGTGCCCATCGATTTGAATGGCGGGACGCTTTATGCCAAGACGCTCACGGGTACTGGCGGTGGTGTTGCCGTCAGTTGGTCCGGCGGCGTGATCCGGCCGACGGATGCTGCTGGCCTGAGTTACGGTAGCAATGCACGCGGTGTCGTCAACACCGTGGTCCTAGACGGGCCCGGCGGCGGAACCTTCGACGGGCGGGATTTCACTGGTGCGGCCAGTTTCATCACCATTGACAATGCCATCACCGAATTAGGCGGCAGCTATGGGGTCACCCTGGCTGGCGGCGGCACGTTGGTGCTCAAAGGCGCGAACACCTACAGCGGTGGCACGACGGTGTCGGCGGGCACGGTATGTTTAGGAAACACCGCTGCCCAACCCGCGTCGGGAACCGTCTCGGTGGGGGCGAGTGGCGCGCTGGCTCTGGGCGTGGGTGACACGGGCTTCTTTAGCTCCGCGAACGTGGATTCGCTTTGGGCAAACTCGCTTGCCGGTGTGAGCATGGATTCTGCCTCCGGCGTGGGTATTGATACTCCGGCTCGCAATTTCACCGATTCCACAGCTCAATCCCCCCTGAGTTTGGTGAAGCTGGGAGCCAACACGCTGACCCTCTCCGGCGCGAACACCTACTCTGGCGGCACCACGGTGGCGGCGGGAACCTTGGATTTTCAGAACACCGGAACCAAGCCCTCGTCCGGAACTGTGACCGTGGCCGCCAATGCCACGCTGGCGCTGGGTGTGGCTGCCAGCGGTTCCTACTTCACCTCCGCGAACGTGGATTCGCTTTTTGCCGGAACACTTTCCGGCGTGACCATGGATGCGGCTGCCGGGGTGGGCATTGATACCTCGCAGGGTAATTTTACTTATTCCACAGCCCAAACCTCTGCCCGGAGTTTAACCAAGTTGGGAGCCAACACGCTGATCATCGGCGTCGCGAACCCCAACTTGACTGGACCCGTGGTTATCAATCAAGGCACGCTACAGTTTGGTGTCAATGCTGCCCTCCGAGCCAACGCCGCCACCTTGGTAACCATCAACGGCGTGGACGCTAATGGAGCTGGAACAACTGCCGTTTTGGA
>CAIYYV010000405.1 GCA_903930425.1 Akkermansiaceae bacterium
AGGCGGCGGGCAGGATGCCCGCACCACGTGGCCCGGGCATCCTGCCCGGAGCCTTGATACAAAGATTACCCTTAAAAGAAAATTGGAACCACAACCCAACGACCATCGTGATGACGGACGTTCCATCAATCCCCAACCCATGAAGTTTCACACTATGAACAATGTTAATATAACAGGAATGATCTCCGCAATGAAGCAAACCAGCCTTTTCTTGATTCTACAGTTGAGTGCGATCTGCCCGACGCTGGCCGCCAACCAACTCCTCCCCGGCAAAGGGCTGTGCGACCCGCATGTTGTCATTCATGACAAGCGCGCGTATCTTTTTGCCACGGATGACGGGTCGGAAATGACCGACTGGTGGCTCTGGTCCTCCGAGGACCTGGTGAACTGGCGACATGAAAGCACCGTCAAACCCAAGGACGTCTTCACCCAGTGGAAACCGAGTTCCATCGACCCCGAAAAACATGCCTGCTGGGCCACGTTCGGTGCGTTCAAGAACGGCCATGTCTATTGGTATGTCTCCGCCGCTCCCATGGCTGTGCTCATGGCGGATTCCCCCGCCGGACCATGGAAAGATCCCATCGGCAAGCCGATCATTCCTGAAGACCTGCCAGGCTCGGCATACGACATGGATATGCTAATCGATGACGATGGCACAGCTTACATGGTTTACGGATGCTATGATTACTACATCGTTCGGATGAATTCGGACATGATCTCACTGGCGGAGAAACCCAGGCCGGTGCAGTTCGACCGCAAGTTCGGGCCCTATGGCTTTGACCGCACTGATGACAAACCTTCGCTCCACAAGCGCAATGGCATCTACTATTTGTCCTGGTGCAGCTTCTATGCGACATCCACCAATGCCTATGGACCCTATACCTTCAAGGGATCGGTTCTGGCACCCGCGACGACTGCGCCGGAATTTCTGCCAGTGGAAACGGATCTGTGGTATGACCGCCACGGGAGTTTCTTCATCTGGCACAATCAGTGGTTCTACATCTGCAACGACGTGAGCCAACCGAACCGTAAGGGGCGCGAGTCGATCATCGGCTATGTGCATTATCGGGACGATGGGACGATGGCACCCATCCGGCTCGATTCAATCGGGGTGGGCGAATACGATCCCGCCCGCAACATCGAAGCCGAAGATTATTTCGCCGCCGAGGGGGCTGATAAAAAAGAGCGCCCGGCTGGCGGTTTTGAGATGCGCAACCTTCACCAAGGGAGTTACCTGGTCTATCCAAAGGTGCGGAATCTAACGGCCAATGCTTCCGTCACGTTCATCGTCTCGTCCCAAACGGGCGGCGGAACGATCGAGGTGCGCGAAAAGCAGCCCGACGGCAAACTGCTGGGCTCTTGTCAGATTCCCACCGTCCAGAACCGCTGGGATGTCTATCAGGCGGTGACCTGCGGCTTGCAGAACCCCGCGGGAACGACTGACATTTGTCTCACCTTCAAGGGCGACGGGGCAGAGTTGGTGCGAATCGACCGCTTCAAATTCCGTTGAGTGGTCTGGCACACTCTCCGTATCACACCCGCACGCCTAGCCTCACTGTTGCTGTTAGTTATGCCGGCTACCCGAGCATCCTCAGCAACAGCAGCCATGCCGTGAGCCGCATCATCATCGCGGCAAAAGCCTTTGGCACTTGTGGCCTCGTGCTCCATGACGACAAGTTGGTTTCCACGTCGCGCAAGCTCATCTCCCACGCGCTGACCGGCTTCACGATCCAACGCGTCTTTCACTGACAAGCCAAGCATTCTTCACTCTGAGCATTCTGTGCGCTCTGTGGTGAGAAGAATTTGAACCACAGATTCACACGGATGCACACGGATCTAAGACCGTGTGGCGGAGTATGGAATATTGAGAGACCTGCGCCTCATACCAAGGAGCGGCGGACTCTGATCCGCCGGGACCCTGTGTGGTTTATGGGAGGTCCATGATAGGGTGCTTTCGCTCAAAGGATGGGCATACCATGCGCTCTTTTCATGAGCAATCGGCGGCCAGAGTCCGCCGCTCCTTGAGGTGCTTTCGCTCAAAGGATGGGCATAGCATGCGCTCTTTCCATGAGCAATCGGCGGATCGGAGTCCGCCGCTCTTTGGGTCCATGGGACTGCGCTCTCGGCGAGAGCGCGCCGCCAGATGATCGCCACGGATGAGAATGTTTGAAAAAAGATGATGGCGTAGATCGAACGCGCGGGTCGTGAACCTCCGTCATCCTGCACTCTCATAGTTGTTTGAATCGACTGAAATCCATCCATTGCCTCTCTCAACGACCAAGCACCATTCTCAACAAAAACCAAGCACCATGAAAATCGAGAAGACTAACAGGAACATAGGACATCACCTGAAACATATCGCCCTCGCTTTGTCGCTGGGGGCGGCGTTGTTTTTAGGCACCGGCCAGGTGATGGCGCAAGCGGGAATCCAATATACCGGACCTGCCAATGGCGCCTGGAATGACGGTGCCAATTGGGCGGGTGGAGTTGTCCCCACGGGCACGGCCCAGCCTCTGATCGATATTGCCGGACCA
>CAIYYV010000406.1 GCA_903930425.1 Akkermansiaceae bacterium
CCCTACTCACCGAACCTAACGAACCAACCGCCATGTCCAAACTCATTTTTGCCGCCCTCGCAATCAGCGCCGCCCACGCGGATGCCGAAACGCTCGCCGTTCAAGCCATCGACGGACTGAAGTCCGATGCGCAAACCAACAAGAAACGCATCGCCGAATTGGAATGCGAACTGGCCGACTTGAAAAAGACCAATGACAAGATGAAGGCCGATTGCGCCGACGCCGCGAAACAACGCGCCGAGGATCTTGTCAAGGCTGCCGTCGCCGATGGCCGCATCGCTCCGAAAGACGAGGACAAGCAAAACAAGTTACTCGCCAAGATCGAAGCCGGTGACACCTTCGCCGAAGAGATCCTTGCCCAGATGCCGAAACTGACCACAGGTGCGGACCTCACCAAGCCGGTGATCACCGCAGGTGCCGCCAAGGTGGAAAACGCCACCGGGTTTGAACGCGGCGGCCGCTCGTAGCGGCCTCGGGGGTCACTTTTGTATGAGAGGCCACCGGGCAGGATGCCTGGGCCACGTGGCGCGGGCATCTTGCCCACCGCCTTTAACATTCCTGTTAGTCGGGAGATTTCGCGGCGGCCGCATGGGGCAGCGAGTATTCGATGGAGTCGAGCGGTTTGCCGGCGGCATCGGTGATGCGCAGGCCGACAGCCCAATCAGACCAATCCTTCGCGCCGGAGTTCACCACTTTGATGACAAACAGATTGTCGCCCTGCACGAGTTGGATGTCCGTCTTGTTCTGGTCGAGGCGGTGGGCACGCCAGACAGGGGAGTTGACGATTTGTTTGCCATTGTGCCAGGCCTTGCAGGCCGAGGCGGCACCGATACGGACCTGTGCGGCACAGGCCGCCGGGACTTTGGCGCATACTGCGACATAAGCCACTTGCCGCTCCATCGGATAGTAAACGCCGGCCAGATTCATGAACAATCCAACACGGTGAGACGCGCGCCATGTCCGGCCGCCCTCTTGCTTGCCGGGAATCGGTTGCAACTCTGACTCGTTGATGAAGGCGGTGTCGAAACCGTTCTTGTCCATGCCGGTGCCGTCGAACGGGCCCAGGGTGGCGAACTGTGGACAGAGTTTCAGTTCGGCCAGCCATGGGTTCTCTTCCGGGCGGGTGAGCGACATGATGTGCCACATTTTTCTGGTGAGGTGCACTGTTAGAATATGGCGATACCAATCGTAGAGACCTTCATGACCGGGTTGAGGTTGCCAGCATTGGGGACCGCATTTGCAACCGGAATCGGGATTCGGGAACGTGGCGTCGGGATACAGGTGATGCCACTTGAGCGTCATTTCAAGACCGTGCATCCATTCATGGATTTGCACCTCGGCATTGCCGCAGGTGCCGCCGTCGCCCGCGTCATTGAAACCGCCGAAGCTCGCGCCCTTGCACACCGAACCGATAGTGCCACCCCAGCAAGACCAGTTGAAACCTGTCGCTAGAGCGTAGGCTGTCACGTAATCCGCCTCGCCCGGTTGCAGGGCATCGAAATACGGCATACAGGCGTCGGGCGAGGGAAAGCCATCGTAGCGGGTCAGCGGTTTGTCGATGATGTGGGCCTTCCAATCCAGGCGGCATTGGCCCTGACTGGCTTTCCAAACCTCGTCGGCCCAAGCGCGGTGGTGCTGCTTGAAATCGTTGAGTTGTTTTTCATTGTAGGTGTTCTTGCGTTCGCCGACTTGGAGGGTTCGGAATGCGAACGAGCGCACATGATAGACAGCGGCCTTCGCCGGATCGGTGTTCGGTTTGACCTTGGGTTGCAGTTGTTCAAACTTGCGCCGCAGTTGTACATATTCCTCGGGTGTGCACACTGTGGAATCATAGATGTTCTCGTAATGCAACAGCGCGCCGTCCCAATCACCGGCCTGCTCGGCTGCTGCTGCTGCGGTGCGCTCGGCCTTGGCGTCGACCGGAGTTGCGGCCTGCGCAGGCAGGCTCGCAAGCCACACGCAGCAGACTATCCACATGGACCCCATCGTCGGCCGGACTTTTCGAACAACTCCACACGGATGCAGGCTGGCTAGGCAGTGAAGCAAACTTATTTTCGACTTCATGTTCATGAGGGTGATATTTGGGTGTGGGTGTTGCGGAGTGACTGATAGAAAAGGACTCACATGCCAGTCGGGGAATCGTTTCGCAAGCGATCCACCTGAATGCCGCCTCAGATGGCTCCAGGTGGGCGGGGTAGCCATTTTTCCAGGATGGCGGTTAATGACTCGGGAGTCACTGGTTTGGCGAGGTAATCATTCATGCCCACCCCAAGGCATTTTTCCCGATCGCCCTGCATGGCATTGGCCGTCATGGCAATGATGAGGACATGGTGGTTGAGCGCAGCGGAGTGAGGCGCGCGAATCAGACGCGTGGCTTCAAGTCCGTCCATGCCGGGCATTTGCACGTCCATCAAAACGAGCTCGTAGGGCGTGGTGCTGAGCGCTTGAATGGCGTCGGCACCGTCACTCACCACGTCCACGTCGAGTTTGAAGGGTTTCAAAAAACCGAGCGCCACTTTTTGATTGATCAGATTGTCCTCGACTAACAGAACGCGCAGGCCGTGCCAGTGAGGCCGTTCGGTCATGGAGAGTGGCGACGCGGGTGTGGACGCGGGCTCGGGGTGCTGGCAAATCGCAAAGCGGGCGGTGAACCAGAACTCTGACCCTTCCCCCGCGACGCTCGAGACGCCGATTTCGCCGTCCATGAGTTGGACGAGTTGTTTGGAGATGGCCAAGCCAAGACCGGTGCCTCCGAAATGGCGCGCGGTGGATGACTCCACCTGAGTGAATTTTTGAAATAAGATCGCCCGCTTGTCCGCCGGAATGCCGATGCCCGTGTCGCACACCGAAAAGCGCAGCACAGTGCTCGCGGCGTCGGACGATACCCGGGTCACCTGCACGGTGATTTTTCCATGCGGGGTGAACTTGATGGCATTGCTCGTCAAATTGATGAGGATTTGTCGCAGACGCGCCGCGTCGCCACTGAGCCTTGGCGGCACGTCCGGTGCGATATCACAACTGAATTCGAGGTTCTTTTTCTTGGCTTGCGGATCTAACAAATCCTCGAAGCTGTCTAACAGCGATGGAAGATTGAAGTCAAGAATTTCGAGATCGAGTTTACCGGCTTCGATTTTGGAGAAATCCAGAATGTCGTTGATGAGGTGCAGAAGGGCTTCGGCGCTGTTGTGGACGATTTCGGCGCAATGGCGTTGATCAGGGCTAAGCGGGGTGTCGAGCAGCAGGTTGGTCATGCCGATGACACCGTTCATCGGAGTCCGAATTTCATGGCTCATGTTCGCCAGAAATTCGCTTTTAGAGAGGTTGGCGTGCTCGGCCTGTTTGGACATTTCGTTGGCGATGCCGATGGCGACCTCGAGTTTTTGGTTGATTCGGAGGAGGTCCGCCTCGGCCAATTTGCGTTGGGTGATGTCGGTGTCCGTGCCGCGGTAGCCCCTGAGGGATCCATCGGGGTTGAGGAGGGGGATGCCGTTAGTGGAGACCCAGACTGTGCGGCCGTCCTTGGCGCGGCTTTCGTTGACCAAATCCTGAAATCTTTCTTTGCGCTCGAAGACAGCAAAGGCAGCCGTCTTGAACGCCTCACGTTTGGATTCCGGATGCAGGTCATAGAAGTGCATCCGGTTGTGGAGTTCGTCCGGGTGATAGCCCAGAACGGACTCGGACGCATGGCTGACATAGGTGAATAGCCCTTGGGAGTCGACTTCCCAGACGATCACGCCGCTCTGCTGGGTCAGTTCGGAGTAGCGATCTTTGCTTTCCTGCACCTCACGGGTGCGCTCATTGACCAAGTGTTCGAGTTTTGCGCGATGGCGATAAATTCCGTCTATCACGACGGCGAGGGCGATGCTGAGAATCAATCCTGTTAGAGCGGTCAGCCAGGCGGCATTCACGGCGTGCCAACGCATGAACTCTGGGCCCGCATGGGCCGTTACGCAAAAAACCTTGCCAAAGGCTAGGACCGGACGCATGGCGGAAAGTTCCGCGCCCGGGCGTTTGTCAGCAATCCAGTCCGAGGCGAGTGATTCAGGAGCCGCATCGCCTCGCAGGAGAAAGATCTCGTGAAGTGCCGCCTTGTCCTGGCTGCTGCTGCGCAACAGGCTATGGATGTCCAGTACGGTCAGGACGAAGCCCTTCAAGTGAGATGCTTCACCGTTGGAAAAAACCGCGCGGTAAATCATCAGAGCCCTCTGGTAGTCGGGTTTATGCACGAGGGTGACTAGATCGCTGCTGGTCGCCAGGCGAGTGCGGACTGCTTCTTCCAGGGCGGCGCGGCGCTTCGGTTCGGAGCCGATGTCGTATCCAAGAGTGGCTGCATTGTCGCCTATGGGGACTGAATACCGAATGGGATAATAGATGTCGCGACCGGCGGGCGGCACGCGTTTCCCTTGTGCGTCTTTCTGCCAGATAGAAAAGTTGGCGGAACCTTCGGCGCGGGCCTGTGCTTCGAAATTGGCGAGTTCAGGCACCGGCACGGCCGGGATCCAGCCCCATCCTTGGATGACTGGGCTTTTCGCGAGGGCTGCGGTGAATTGCTGAAATTTCTGCAAGGTGACCTCCTCGTCGCATTCGTAAAAGCGTGCCAAGCTATCGAGTTCGAGACCCCGGAGGGTTAGCAGTGCATCGGCAATGGTTTCGGTTCGATCAGCGGCGAGTTGGGCGAAAGCCAGCCGGCGATCATGGGTCTCGCGTTGGTGAATCATCCAGATGGCAAACACGGTCAGGGTCAGGCCCACGGTAAAGGCCAGAGCCTGTTCGAGATAGCGCATCCAGAGGGCGGGCGGCCCGACACAGCGCGACCGCCGCGCGAATAACATCGTGCCAAGCGCCAAAATCGCAGTCAGTGCCAAGATGAGCAGCACCGGCGGCAGAGCCGACACAAACAGCGACTGGTGCCAGTCACGGGCGTCGATATCCATGCCCAGCACGGCGTTGACGGTCTGGGATTGATAATTGATAATGGGAACGATCCCTGAAATCCATACCCCCCACTCGTCGGGGAGTGGTCCTTCGACGCAAGGCATCTGCGTATCAAATGCACCCTGAAGCTCCGCGCTGGCTTCGTCGTAAACCTTGCCGAGTTGCGCCTCGTTTTCTCGGCTGATGTCCATGAAGAAATACAAGGCACCGCCAGGCTTGCGGCCTATCAGATAGATGGAATCGCATTTTGGGTAGGCCGTTAGCACAGCAGTAAGCTGCGCCTTCAGCCGCAGATACTTCGGATTTTTCAGATCTGCGGAGGTGCCGGTCAGTGACTCAAGCGTCTCGGCATTGAGCGCATGAGCCAGCAATTCGGTTTCTCCAAGCAGATCGGCGCGCATTTCGCGGTCGCAGCGCACCACGCTATGCCAGATTAACAAGATGCCAGCACTGAGGATGACGAGCCACAGCGCCAGAACAACTTTGAATCGACTCAGAAAACGCTTCATGACGCGAGGGGTGCGGGAAAGGGTTAGGTCTTTGATGATGCAAAGTCAAGTTGGCGTTTTTGATGCCAAACAAAGTCGCTGAAACAGCATGTGAAGGCCCGCCCAGTGAAGGGAGGCTCGTCCGGATCAGTGGGCGTCGTCATCCGGCATTCCGTCGGCGGCGCGACCCCGGAGCAAGAACATTTTACAGACATCCGGCCAAGCGCAGGGTAGAGTCGCCTTTGTGAATGCTTACTCAATCCTGTTCTATTCGTTAGGCTCAGCAGCGCTGGTCGTGGCCGCCGAGGAGACCTCCGTCATCCCTACGCTCGAATCCGTTGGCCTGTTTAAAAATGGGCTCACCGTGGTGCATGCAAGTTTCCCCGTCAGTGGGCCCGGTCACTACCGCTGGGACAAAATACCGCGCGTGATCCATGGGTCGTTCTGGATCGAAAGCGATGGCCTGGTCTCGATGCAATCGACCACCCGCAACATCGTGGACAATGAGGCCGATGAATCACCGAGCGGCCTGCTACAAAGCGACCTGGCCGGCAACGAGGTGACCGTGACGCTCAAGGCTTCCGGCGCAGCCCAGTCTGCCGTGCTGACCGGCAAGGTGTGGAAACTCCCGCCGCGCCCCGCAGCCAAAACATGGGACGCGGATTACAGTTCCCTCAGCACCAACAGCGGAAGCCACTACTATGGGTATCGTAGTTCAATGGCCGCCGCCGCGCCCGCCCAGCCTGCCGAGCCCGGCACCGGAGGTTTTTTTGTGTTAGAGGACGATTCCGGATGCCGCCGCTACATCGATCAGGCGAGCATCGCCTCGATCACCGTCACCCGCGCGTTCACCGCACCCAAACAGCTCGAGGAACGGCCGGTGCTCGTCTTTGATGTCCGGCAGGCACCGGCCAAAGGAGCCGTGATACGCGTGACCTATTTGATGAAAGGCCTTGCGTGGATGCCTGCCTATCAAGTGGATCTCACCGACCCGGCCAAACTCAAAATCCGGCAGAATGCCATCGTGCGCAACGAATCGGTGGACTTGGCGGATACCGAGATACAGTTGATTTCGGGTTATCCGAACGTGCGCTTCGGATCGGTCGATTCACCGTTGTGGTCAGGCACCGGGCTGGCAGCATTTTTCCAACAAATCAGCCAGTCCGACGCCCCCGCCGGTGGCTCTAACAACGTGACGAGCCAAATGGTCGCCTTCAACTCAATCAGCCTGTCCAATTCCGGAGGCTCCTCGTCCCTGCCCGAGTCCACTGAACTGGGCAATGCCAGCGATGACATTCACTACGAAAACATCGGCAAACACAGCTTGAAGGCCGGCGACTCGTTGGCCGTGGACGTAGCCGCCGCCCAGACGGCCTATGAACGCGTGGTCGAGTGGGTCGTGCCCGATCCGCGCGATGGCGCGGGCCGCTACCCGCGCGATAACCGCAACGAGCCAGCGCGCGCCGACCTGCCATGGGATGCGGTGCGCTTTGTCAATCCATTCAAATTCCCGATGACTACTGCGTCCGCAGTAGTCACGGAAAGCGGCAAGTTCCGAGGCCAAAGCCTCTCCCAATGGGTCAACCCCGGCCAGCGAACCTGCCTCCGCATCACCAAAGCCCTGAGCGTGCGCACCGACTCGACCGAGGTCGAGGAAGAGGGTAAACGTGAAATCGTTTGGATCGGCGGCCATGACTACCAACGCACCTCGGTCAAGGGACAACTCGCCATGAAAAATTTCCGTGGCAAGGAACTCGCCTTGGTCATCAGCCGCAGGTTTTCAGGAGAATTGTTAGAGGCAGACGAAAACCCCGAAAAATCACTCAACACCGAGGGCATCGTCAGCGTCAATCCACGCCGTCAACTCGATTGGACAATCAAGCTGCCCGCCGGCGGCGAGAAGATCTTGAATTACCGCTATCAGGTGTTGGTGCGCCGCTGAGGACACACCGCACGTAAGCGTAGTCCCAAGCGCCGTGCATGGGCATTTGCTACGGCAGATTCATAGATGTCATAGTTTGCAGATCTATGACATCTATGAAGTCAGGCGACCCTACGAACCGGCATCGCGC
>CAIYYV010000407.1 GCA_903930425.1 Akkermansiaceae bacterium
CCGCAGATACATCCGCAGTTGCTCCTTCTCCACCTGCCCAAATGCCAAGCGCCTCTCCACCACCCGTGTGATGCAGTGATACATGACCGGACGTTCCAATGAATCCTTCCAAGGTGCCAACCAGCGCGCGTGTCTCATGCCTCGAGAATCAACATCCCCAGCCCCAACGCAAGCGAAATCGGAATTATTTCTCTGTCCCTATGCCTGTGAATTTTTGGGTTGTCAGGGGGCGTGGAGTGCAGCAGTCTTCGCGCGTTGGAACGGCGGAGTGGTGTTTCGTGTGTTTGGTGTTGCGTTTTTGAACTGCCACTCGGGTTGATATTTCCCTGCCCATTGGGTTTAGTATGCCTGTCATGGCGAACCAAACCGGCTGATTAGCAGGCTCGCGCCTTCCCATTTTGTCATGTTGCAGCAGTATTGAGAGTGATGTTGAGAGTGAGAGTGAATTTTGGCTCTACGGCTCTTCATTCCACCCCGTTCGTATCTCCCTAACCCCCTATTCTATCCCATGGCCGGTCACAACAAGTGGTCCAAGGTCAAACACATCAAAGCAAGAGTCGATGCCATCAAAGGCAGGGTCTTCAGCAAGTGCGCACATGAAATTGCGCTTGCGGCCCGAGCTGGAGGGGGTGATGCCTCTGGGAACGCGCGTCTTCGCAGTGCCATCGAGAACGCGAAGGCTGTGTCCATGCCCAAAGACAACATCGATCGAGCCATCAAAAAAGGCACAGGAGAGCTGGGAGGAGAGATGATCCAGGAGGTTTCTTATGAAGGCTACGGGCCTGCGGGCATTGCGTTCATTGTGGAAATGGCGACTGACAATCTCAATCGTTCTGCTGCGGATGTGCGTTCGATTTTTGTCAAGAATGCAGGCAGCGTTGCCACACAAGGCAGTGTTTCGTATCAATTTGATCGCAAAGGTGAAATTCGAATTGGCGCATCGGCCATTGATGAAGAGCGGTTGATGGAGCTTGCGATCGAGGCGGGGGCGGATGACGTACAAAGGGACGATGACGAGCATTTGATTCACACTGCGCCGAACGAACTGGGCACTGTGGCCAATGCGCTGCGTGCCGCAGGGTTGAAGTTGAATTCAGAAAAGCGGGTTTCCATTTCCCAAAATCCGAGTGTGGTTGAGGATATTTCGATCGCCCGGCAAGTCATCAAGTTGCACGACCAACTTGATGATTATCCTGACACCGTGAATGTTTTTACCAACTTCGAGGTGTCAGATGAAATGATGGAATTGTTTGATTCATAAACTGTTAGTCACGTCACGCGCCCGCTGTATTTTTTCTTATTACCTATTTTCCATATTTCCTGATTCCCGATGAGCTCCACCCCCTACGAGGACAAGATGCCGCAAAATCCGGCAGACACAGAAGGTGATTTTCAACCGGCGCGCAAGCGTGCTGTGAAAGCCTCCGCCGCGAAATCTGCCGTGAAATCCGCTATCAAAAGCGCCCCCAAAAAGGTGGCGGTCAAGAGAGCTGCGGTCAAAAAGGTTAAAGTTCCCGAGCCGGCCGAGATCCAAGTGGTCATTGAAAGTGTTCCTCTCAAAAGAGCCACGCGTGTGAAAAAGCCCGTGGCATCGCCTGAGGAGTCGCCGTCGGTCCACGACGATGAAGTCCAGAGATCGTTCGCAGACACTGAGAAGCCGAAGCGATTTGGTCGCGTCCCTGGAGGAGGGCCTGTGGTTTCTCCCGAAGCTCAGGGGGCGGTTTCACGGGATGCCGCCGATGTGCCCGCGCGGGATCCATCGGATGTTCCGGGCGATCCTTCATTCTCCGATTCTCAGGCGGTGGGTCGCCCGGTTCGGGGTGCTCCGCCTCAGAATTTTCAGACGCGGGACGGGCAGACGCGGGACGGGCAGACGCGGGACGGGCAGACGCGGGACGGGCAATCGCCGCACAGTCGGAGCAAGCGTCGGCGTGACAAACGCAAAAACCGCAACGAGCGTCATACGCAGGGGGAGGGTGCTGTGCATGGCAAGCATCCGTCTCATGGCAAGCGGCCGGATGCGTTGCGTGCCGATGGGGCAGGTGGGGATTTTCACGAGCGCCGCGCGGCCCCGGTTTTTGGTCCTCAGATTGCAACCGAGGGTCTGCTTGAATTGGCGCCCAAGGGATTTGGTTTTCTCCGTGTTGTGGGAAACAATTTTGAGCCCTTGCGTGATGACGTTTTTGTCACGCCCGAAATGATCCGTCGTTACAATTTGCGGGTGGGCCAGTGGTTGCAGGGTCTCTATCAGAGTGGGTCACGCGGGCCGCAGCTCGTTGAGCTTACGGCGGTCAACGGGATACCGCCCGAGGAAGCGGCCAAGTTGCCGCACTTTGATGAACTCAAGGCGATCAATCCGGCTCGTCGCATCAGTTTTGAGACCACGCCCGAGCGTTTCACCACGCGGGTGGTGGACATCATGGCGCCAGTGGGGCGCGGTCAGCGCGGGTTGATTGTTTCGCCGCCGCGGTCGGGGAAGACGACATTGTTATTGCACATGGCTGAGGCGATTCGCGAAAAATATGAGGACTCGATTCATTTGATGGTTTTGTTAGTGGATGAGCGGCCGGAGGAGGTCACTGAATTCCGGCGTGCGTTGCCCGGTGCGGAAATTTATGCGAGTTCGAATGACGAGCAGCCGCGCAATCACTGTCGCATTGCGGAGCTTGCCATTGAGCGTGCCAAGCGTCTTGTTGAGGCTGGGAAAGATGTGTTCATGGTGATGGATTCGATCACGCGTTTGGCCCGCGCCTACAACAACACGATGAACAACCGCGGCCGGGGCACCGGTTCGGGCGGCATCACGATTGGGGCCTTGGAAGTTCCGCGCCGCTTGTTTGCCGCAGCCCGAAACACGCGGGGCGGCGGGTCTCTCACCATTCTCGCGACCGCGTTGATTCAGACGAATTCACGGGCGGACGAGGCGATTTTCATGGAGTTCAAGGGCACCGGGAATATGGAGTTGGTGCTCGATCGTACGATCGCGGAAAACTATATCTATCCGGCAGTGGACATTTTCAAATCAGGCACCCGTCGCGAGGAGATTCTCATTCCCGACCACATGCTTCACAAGGTCCACCTCATCCGGCGCGGGTTAGCGGGTCACCGTCCGGCCGAGGCCATGGAGCGCCTGTTGTTTTTCCTGAAGAAGTTTCCGAACAACCCGCAGATGCTGCTGGAGATCAAGGGGTGAGATACTTGTCGGTCACCGCGCCTTCGCTGGCGGTGGCGACGAGTTTGGCGTATTTCGCGAGCACGCCGTGGGTGTAGCGCGGTGCGGGTTGGACCCAGGCGGCCTTGCGCGTGGCGATTTCCTCGTCCGTTAGAATCACATCGATGCGGTTGTTGGCAGCGCTGATGGTGATTTGATCGCCCTCTTTGAGGATAGCGATGGTGCCGCCCATGAATGCTTCCGGGGTGATATGGCCGACAACAAACCCGTGGCTGCCGCCGGAGAAGCGTCCATCGGTGATGAGGGCGACGTCTTTTCCGAGGCCGAGGCCCATGATGGCGCTGGTGGGGCCTAACATCTCGCGCATGCCGGGGCCGCCTTTCGGGCCTTCCATGCGGATGACGATCACATCGCCCTTTTGGATTTGTTTGGCGAGAATGGCTTTCATGGCGGTGTCTTCGGACTCGAACACGCGAGCTTTTCCGGTGAACACTTCACCTTCTTTGCCGGAAATTTTGGCGACCGCGCCGTCTTCGGCGAGGTTGCCGTAGAGCACGCGCAGGTGGCTGTCTTTTTTGATCGGGTTATCGAGTGGGCGGATGACTTGTTGGCCAGCGGGGTAGGGTTTCGAGAGTTTCTCGAGGTTTTCGCGCATGGTGCGGCCGGTGACGGTCATGCATTCGCCGTGGAGCAGGCCGGCGTCTAACAACATCTTCATGAGGGGCACGGTGCCGCCGATATTGACCAGGTCTGCCATGACATATTTGCCGGATGGTTTGAGGTCGGCGAGGACCGGGACGCGTTTACCGATGCGTTCAAAATCGTCGATCGTGAGATCGACGCCCGCGCTGAATGCCATAGCTGGCAGGTGGAGGCACGCGTTCGTGGATCCGCCGAGGGCGATGAGCACGGTGATCGCGTTTTCAAACGCCTTTTTGGTCATGATGTCGCGCGGTTTGATTCCGAGTTTGAGCAGGTTGACCACGGCCGCGCCGGCGTCGAAGCAATCGCGCATTTTGTCGTCGGAGATGGCGGCCTGTGCGGAGCTGTTAGGCAGTGACATTCCGAGAGCCTCGATAGCGCTGCCCATGGTGTTAGCGGTATACATTCCGCCGCACGATCCGGCGCCGGGGATGGCGCAGGACTCGACGGTTTCCAATTCCTCGTCGGAGTATTCGCCGTTGGCGTGTTTGCCGACGGCTTCGAAGACCGAGACGATATCGAGATCTTTTTGTTCGCCCTTGATGGTGGCGCAGCCGGGAAGGATGGTGCCGCCGTAGACAAAGACGGCGGGGCGGTTCAAGCGGGCCATGGCCATGACGCAGCCCGGCATGTTTTTATCGCAGCCGCCGATGGCGACAAAGCCGTCCATGCCCTCGCAGCCGACGACGGTTTCGATGGAGTCTGCGATGACCTCTCGGGACACGAGCGAGTATTTCATGCCCTCGGTGCCCATTGAGATGCCGTCGGAGATGGTGATGGTGTTGAAGATGATGCCCTTGCCGCCGGCGGCGTTGGCGCCTTTGGAGCTTTCTCGGGCGAGTTGGTCGATGTGCACGTTGCACGGCGTGACTTCGCTCCAGGTTGAGGCGATGCCGATCTGCGGTTTGGCGAAGTCTTCTTTTTGGAAGCCGACGGCATAGAGCATGGCGCGGCTGGGGGCGCGGTCCGGGCCATCGAGCATCAGACTGGAAAACGGGCGTGGGGTGTCGTTCATTGCGGGACGAGCATCCCGCGAAACAGGGTGCGGCGTCAAGTCCCGCCGGGGCCACAGGGGCACAAAGCCACAGGGATGGGGGCGAATCGGTGGGCCGGCATCACGGCACGCGCGGGAATTTTGAGAAATCCGGCGGGCGTTTTTCGAGGAAGGCTTGTTTGCCTTCACGGCCTTCCTCGCTCATGTAATAGAGGAGTGTGGCGTTTCCGGCGAGGTCTAACAGCCCCATCTGGCCATCGCAATCGGCATTGAGGGCGGACTTGAGGCAGCGCAGGGCGAGTGGAGAGTGGGCGAGCATTTCCCGGCACCACTGGAGCGTTTCCCGTTCCAGATCGGCGAGGGGTACGACCGTGTTGACGAGTCCCATATCGAGTGCTTGTTGTGCGTCGTATTGGCGGCAAAGATACCAGATTTCCCTGGCTTTTTTTTGGCCGACGATTCGGGCGAGGTAGCTTGACCCGAGGCCGCCGTCGAACGAGCCGACCTTGGGTCCGGTCTGGCCGAAGCGGGCGTTGTCCGCCGCGATCGTGAGGTCACAGACGATGTGGAGGACGTGACCGCCGCCGATCGCATAACCGGCGACCATCGCCACGACGGGTTTTGGCAAGGAGCGGATTTTTTTTTGGAGATCGAGCACATTGAGGCGTGGGATGCCGTCCGCGCCGATGTAGCCGGCGTGGCCGCGGACTTTCTGATCGCCGCCGGAGCAGAACGCGAGATCGCCCGCGCCGGTGAGGATGATCACGCCGACGGTGGGATCCTCGTGCGCATGGTCGAAGGCTTCTAACAACTCCTTGACTGTTTCCGGGCGGAAGGCATTGCGAACTTCCGGGCGATTGATGGTGATTTTTGCGATGGTTCCGGCATCCGTCGTTTCGTAGCGGATGTCTTCGAATGCGCGCACAGGGGTCCACATGGGAGTGAGGATGCACCCTTTGATGGTCCCCGGCAATCCACGATATATCATTCCAAGGAGGGACATGGAACCACTGCCGGGCGAGGCGGGATGACCGCACAGTGGATTCCCAATCATGATGCAAATGGGTGCGGATGTGTGGTGTGGGCACCGTTTCGCTTGCTTCGGTTCGGAGCGGATGTTGTGTTGCCGCGGTGTCCGTGGATCTTCCATTTTCTTCGGAGCGTCTTGCCGCACGCGAGCAGGCGATCCGCCGGGTTTCCCATCCTTTGCCGGGATCGGTGCCACTGGAAAACCGTCGGCCTGTCAATGTGCGCGCGGTCCACGACCGGTGGAGGCTGTTCGATATGTTGATTGACCGTTTCCCGCAGGTGTCCCGGGCCGAATGGCAGGCCCGGTGCGATGCGGGGAGGTTTGTCCATTCCGCGGGTGATGTCCGTGGGAAGGATGATCGTGTGCGGGCCGGTGAGCAGGTCCTTCAGATTTTTCCGTTAGAAGTGGAGCCTCGGGTGGCTACCGATATTCGTATTTTGTATGAAGACGCTGCCTTGATTGTCGTGGGGAAGCCCGCGCCCTTGCCGATGCACCCGAGCGGGCGGTTTCGTCGCAACACCCTGCAGCATTTGCTCAATCTCGCGTATGCACCGGTCACGGTGCGTCCCGTGCATCGACTGGACGCGAACACGACGGGATTGGTATTATTGGGGAAAACCCGCGAATGCTGCCGATTGATGCAGCGCCAGTGGATGGTTGGTGCCGTGGAAAAAGCTTATCTCGTTCGGGTTGCGGGGCATCCGGTGGACGACGTTTTTTTCTCGGATGCCCGCATTTCAGCGAGGCCCTCGGTTTTGGGAACCACCTTCATTGATGAAGCGGGCGGTCGTGTGTCGCGAACGGATTTTCAGGTGGTGGAGCGCCGCGACGATGGCACGTCGTTGTTAGAAGCGCGGCTTGGCACCGGGCGAACGAATCAGATCCGGGTCCACCTGTGGGATTTGGGTCACCCGGTTGTGGGGGACCCTGCGTATCTAGCTGAAAGATTGTTAGGCGACACGCAGACGCTGGATGTCGATGCGCCGCCGCTTCAACTTCATGCATGGAGCCTCGCGTTTTGCCATCCATTTAGCGGGGAGCGGCTTCACTTCACTGCCGTGCGGCCGTCATGGGCGTCATAGCCGGGTGCCGCGCCCCATTCTTGTGCAGCCTGCCGGATGAGCGCCGCCACCTCGTCCTGAGTTCCGTTAGAATCGATGATTCGGGTGAATGGTTCATTGCTGAGGGAAAGGAAGATCGTGCGGCAGCGTTCGAGGTTTTCGCGTTTTTCGAATGCGTTGGCGGTATCGCCGCGGGATCCGATGCGGGCGAGTGCGGTGTCGACCTCGAGGTCGAGGATGAGCAACAGATCGGGGACAGGAGCGAAGGCCTCGTTGAGTCGGCGGATTTCGGTGGGATTGAAGCCGCGGGCGCCTTGGTAGGCCATGGTTGAGAAATAATACCGATCGAGGACGACTACCTTTCCTGCGGCGAGTGAGGGGGCGATGATTTCCTCGACATGTTGGCGGCGGTCGTTGAGGAAATAGAGCAGTTCGTCATCTGGTGAAAGGCGGCCGGTGGCTGCGGATTCGCGGAGTTTGGCACCCCATGGGCCATCGGTCGGTTCACAGCTGAGGATGACATCGCGGCCGCGAGAGGTGAGCCAGTTGCCGAGGCGGCGGGCGTGGGTGGATTTGCCGGTGCCATCGATGCCATCGAGGACGATGAGGAAGCCGGGAGGCATGGTGGTTAGAGGATGCGGGATTTGAGGTGGGAGAGGTAGGCCTGGGTGGATGGTGGTTTGCCGGTCGCTTGCTGGATGAGGTCGGAGGGGGAGAGGGTAGCGCCGTGGGTGTGGACGGAGAGGCGGAGCCACGCGAGGAGGGGTGCGTAGTTGGCCTGGTCGATGGCGGAGGCGACGGTGGGATTTTCGCGTGCGGCGGCGAAGAGTTGGGCGGCGTTGATATTGCCGAGGGTGTAGGTGGCAAAGTAGCCGAGTCCGCCCATGGACCAATGGATATCTTGGAGGCAACCGACTTGGTCGTTTTCGGGGAAGAAGCCGAAGAGTTCGTGAAACCCGTCGTTCCAGGCATCGGGCACATCGGCGACGGCGAGGGTACCGTTGAGCATCCGGCGTTCGAGGTCGAAGCGCAGGAGGATATGGAGGTCGTAGGTGGACTCATCCGCCTCGACGCGGATGGGCGAAAAGGAAGAGCGCCAGACGTAATCCATGAAGTGATCTAACGAAAATCCTGCGAGTTGGGGGAAGAGTTGTTGAGCGACGGGATACCAGCGGTTCCAGAACGAGCGGGATCGACCGACGTGGTTTTCCATGAGGCGGGATTGGGATTCGTGGATTCCGAGAGACGCGGAGGTTCCGGAAGGCAGGCCGAAGTCAGTGAGTGGAAGTCCTTGTTCATAGATTCCGTGGCCGCACTCGTGAAGCACGCCGAAGAGCGAGGAGGTGAAATCCGCCTCATTGAAACGGGTGGTGAGGCGGACGTCGCGCGGGCCGAGAGTGGTGCAAAACGGGTGGTTGGTGGTGTCGATTCGGCCGGCGTGGAAATCGAAGCCGATAGATTCGGCGATTTGCCTGTTGAGGGATTGTTGGGTGGCGGTTGGGTAGGGGCCTGGCGGGAGTTGGGGCGCGCGGGCGGCGGATGTTTCGACGGCGCGGGCGGCGATTTCGCGGAGTTCCGGGCGGATGGCATTGAACAGATTGGCGACGTTGGCGGTGGAGATTCCGTGTTCATAGCCTTCGAGCAGGGCGTCGTAGGGTTCGTTAGGGTATCCCCAGAGTTCGGTTTTTTCGCGGGCGAGGGCGAGCAAGGTTTCCAGATGGGGGGCGAAAGTGGGGAAGTGAGAGTGTTTTCGGGCATCGGCCCACGCGTGTTTGGCGAGCGAGTTGGCGGACGATTCGCGGACGACCAATTCGGTGGGGAGCAGGGCGGCGCGGTTGAACGACCGGCGGAGTTCGCGGAGATTGGCGGTGTGTATGGGGTTATCGCCGGGGTTTGAGGATTCGGCGGATTCGAGGGCATTTTTCCAGGTGTTAGAGGTGGCGAGTTCGTGGGCACGGGAAGCAAGCCAGGCGAGTTGGGTGGCCCGATACGCTGCGGCGTCGGGTGGCAGGTGGGTTTCCTGGTCCCAATTGAGCACGCCGAAGCACGATTGGATCAACGAGAACTCGCGGGCATGGGCGAAAATCGACATGGCGGATTAGTGGAGGATGTTGGCGGCGTGTGGAAGCCGGAATTGTGATGAGGTGAACGAGGTTGGCAATTTCGGGTGAGTTGCTAGGGTGTGGGCATGCGCATTGACATCGTATCGTTGTTTCCTGACGTGGCGATGGTGCCGCTGAGCGACTCGATCATGCAACGGGCGCGAGCGGCGGGCCATGTTGAGGTGATTGGGCATCAATTGCGTGATTGGTCGGAGGACAAGCACCGTCGGGTGGACGATTCGCCGTGTGGAGGAGGGCAGGGGATGTTGTTGAAACCCGAGCCCTTGTTTGCGGCGGTGGAGGCCTTGCGAAGGCCGGACACGCGGGTGGTTTTGATGACGCCGCAAGGAAAGCCGTTTCGTCAGGCGATGGCCCGCGAGTTGGCGACGGTGCCGCATCTTTTGATTCTCTGCGGGCATTATGAAGGGATCGATCACCGCGTGATTGAGGTGTTGGTGGACCAGGAAATTTCCATCGGGGATTATATTCTCACGAATGGGGCGCTGGCGGCGGCGGTGTTGTGTGATGCGGTGATTCGGCTGCTCCCCGGAGTGTTAGGCGATGTGCGTTCGCCCGAGGATGAATCGTTTTCCGATCCGCGGTGTTTGGAGGCGGCGGCCTACACGCGGCCGATCGAGTTCAGGGGTCATCGCGTGCCGGAGGTCTTGCTTTCCGGCCACCACGCACAGATTCAGGAATGGAAGCGTCAATCCGCCCTTGCCAGGACCCGGCAAAACCGCCCGGATTTGATGGATTGAATGGCGGCGGATGGGTCGGCGGCGCAGCCCTGCTCGAAAATTTCCAGATGCGCGGGGAAATTTCGTGCGGGGCGGGCTGAAGCGTGTCAATCATTCTCACATGAAACCCACTGCGCCACAAAAGAAGGAAGAAGTGTCGGACGATGCGCCGCATGTGGAGCCCGCCACGATCGAAGATTTGCCGATCTTGACCGACTTGTTGACGAATCTTTTTTTGGGTTCCAGTGATTTCACGCCTGACCGGGTATTGCAGGAGCGCGGGCTCAGGTTGATCCTCGAACAACCGAACCGCGGCCGGATTTTTGTCGTCCGCAACAAGGACAAAATTTTTGGCATGATCAATGTGCTCTTCACGCTTTCAACCGCTTGCGGCGGCTTTGTGATTCTGATGGAGGATGTGATCATTCATCAAGACCACCGTGGACAGGGGTATGGTGCGATGCTGGTGGCTTACGTTGTTGAGTTTGCCACTCGGAAACATTTCAAGCGCATCACGCTTCTCACAGACCGGCTGAGTTCCGAGTCTCAGAAGTTTTTTGAAAAGCAGGGATTTGAGCATTCGCAGATGATTCCGATGCGTCGCAGCATTGTTTGAATGGGCATGAGTGGCGCTCGCGATTGTTTAGGGAAAAGATTCCAGGCACTCGGGACTTGATGCAGATCACTTCGCATGTCACGCTCCGGTGCTGCCATGCACGAGTAGCTCAGCGGTAGAGCAACCGGCTTACACCCGGTTGGTCGGCGGTTCGATCCCGTCCTCGTGTATTTGAATTTCATGATCCTGCCGCTTCCTTGTGCCGTTGGGCCCGGCATGTGACCCACCTGCATTTTGGGATGAAACCCCTGCCCGCACCGCAACCCGTCGCCGGAATTTTGTCGTTCGATTTTGACGGCACCCTGCATGACCCGGCCGGAGTGCCTCCGGTGGCTCATGCATTTTTCGAGCGGATTCGCGCGCTCCGCCGCGAGCAGCAACTCGTGTGGGGGATTAACACCGGTCGATCGATGCCGTATATGGTGGATGGGTTTCTCGAAAGCCGATTTCCGTTTTTGCCGGACTGGGTGGTGGCCCGCGAGCGTGAGATTTATCTCGTGGACGGCTCCGGTCGTTGGGTGCCGCATGCCCCGTGGAACGATCGCTGCACACAGGAAGTGCACGCGCTTTTTCGGGATGCCCGTGCCCTGCTCGCGCGCCTCCGCCGTGAGATCGAGGAGCACACGGGTGCCCAGTGGTTGGAAATGGATGGCGAGCCCGCCGGCTTCATTTCGCGCACCGATCAGGAAATGAATTGGATCGTCGACCGCATCACCCCACTCGTCGCCGATGAACCGGACCTCGGCTGGCAGAGGAACTCGATCTATCTGCGCTTCGGCCACCGGAATTTCCACAAGGGTAGCTGCCTGTCCGAAATCGCGCGTCTCTATCAGCTTTCCGCCGCCCGTTGTTTTGCCATGGGCGACGGACACAACGACCTTGAAATGTTAGATCCGGCGCATGCGGGCATGACTGCCTGTCCAGCCAATGCGGTGCCCGAGATCCGACAAAAAATCTTGACCGCTGGGGGGATTGTTACCCGCGCCATTCACGGGGTCGGGGTGATCGAGGCGCTTGATCATTACTTTCCCTGAAGCGATTGCGGTTGCGGACGGGCGGCTGATGGGTTGGAATGATGCCGTGCGTTACGAAACGATTCCGGCCGAGCTTTTCATCCGCAACCGCCAAAACCTTCGCGGGTTATTGCGTCCTCACAGCATGGTCATCCTCCATGCCAATGACATTTTTCCGACGAATGCGGACGGGGTTTTGGACTTCAAGCAGAACAGCGACTTGTTTTATCTCACGGGGGTGGATCAGGAGGAAACCACGCTGGTCCTGATGCCCGACGCGATGGATTTGAGCGAGCGTGAGGTGCTCTTTGTGAAGGAAACGAGCGAGCTTCTCGCGATCTGGGAAGGGCAAAAACTCACCCGTGAGCAAGCCCGCGCGGTTTCGGGAATCGAGCGCGTCGAGTGGTCGAGCACGTTTGAGGCCCATCTGCACCGCTGGGTTCCCTTGGTGGAGCATGTCTATCTGGTTACCAATGAGCACCTGCGCGCCCACATTGCCGTGGAAACCCGCAATGCCCGCTTCATTCAACAATGCCAGGCGCGTTATCCGCTGCACCGCTACGAGCGGCTCGCGCCGTTGATGCACCGGCTTCGCGTCCTCAAAGACCCCGTGGAAATCGGTCTGATTCAAAAAGCCTGTGACATCACAGGGGCCGGATTCCGCCGGCTGTTAGGATACATCAAGCCGGGTGTCGGTGAGTGGGAGATCGAGGCCGAGTTGCTGCATGAATTTGTTCGCCGCGGGTCGCGCGGGTTTGCCTACGCGCCCATCATCGGCTCGGGGAAAAATGCCTGTGTGCTTCACTATGTGGACAACGACCAGGTGTGCCAGGACGGCGATTTGGTGTTGCTCGATGTGGCGGCTGAATATGCCGGATGGAACTCTGACCTGACCCGCACCGTGCCGGTCAATGGACGGTTTTCCAAACGTCAGCGCGCGGTGTATGACGCCGTGCTCCGCGTTCTGCGCGCTGCCAATGCGATTTTGCGGCCCGGCACGACCCCGCGTGACTATCAGCAACAGGTGCTCGAGATCATGGAACGTGAGTTGGTCGGACTTCGCTTGTTCACTGCCCAAGAGGCGAGGGATCAGGGGGCCGCCAAGGGCCTGGTTAAAAAATACTTCATGCACGGCATATCGCATTCGCTCGGGCTGGATGTGCATGACGTGACTCCGCCGCACGAGCCCTTCGCGGAGGGCATGGTGTTCACCATTGAACCGGGAATTTATATCCCTGAGGAAGGGTTTGGCATCCGCCTCGAAAATGACGTGTGGCTCGGCAAAGACCAGAATATCGACCTCATGGCCGGCATCCCCATTGAGGCCGAGGAAATCGAATTGGCCATGAGCCAGCGGATTTGAAAAAAGCAAAGAGGCAAGCCTCAGGCAGGTGCTGTGGCGAGGCTGCGGTTTTTGATTTCCCCTTGGATTTGAGTGATGAACTCGTCTAACGGAACTGTGCCGAGATCATCCTGGTCTCGGTGGCGGACCGAGACGGTGCCTTCCTCGGCTTCCCGGGCACCGATGACGAGCATGTAGGGGACGCGGGCGAGGCGGGCGAGGCGGATTTTGGCACCAATTTTTTCCGAGTCGCGGTCGACGGTGACGCGGACGCCGGCGTCGGCGAGGCGGGCGGCGGTGGCTTCGGCGGTGGCGAGGGTTTTTTCCGAGATCGGGATGACGCGCACTTGTTCAGGAGCGAGCCAGGTCGGGAACTTGCCTTCGAAGTGTTCGATGAGGAGGCCGGTGAAGCGCTCCATGGAACCAAAGGGCGCGCGGTGAATCATGACCGGGACGTGCGCTTGGTTGTCTGCTCCCACGTAGCTGAGACCGAAACGAACCGGCAGATTGTAATCCACTTGTACCGTGCCGAGCTGCCAATCACGGCCAATCACATCCTTGACTACAAAATCGATTTTGGGGCCGTAAAATGCGGCCTCGCCGATTTCCTCGGAGTAGTCGACGCCGAGGGTTTGGACGGCTTCGCGCAGTGCGGCTTCCGCCTTGTCCCAATTTTCGGAAGAGCCGACGTATTTGTCGCTCTCGGGGTCGCGCAGGGAAAGGCGGACTCGGTAATCGTGCATGCCAAGTGTGCTGAGGACTTTTTTCACCAAGTCCAGGCAGCCGGTGACTTCAGCCGCCACTTGGTCGGGAGTGCAGAATAAATGGGCGTCGTCCTGAGTGAAGCCGCGGACGCGGGTCATGCCGCCGAGTTCTCCCGATTGTTCCCACCGGTATACCGTGCCGAATTCCGCCAGTCTAACCGGTAGATCGCGGTAGGAATGTGGGTCGCTCGCGAAAATCTTGATATGGTGCGGGCAGTTCATCGGCTTGAGGAGGTAGCCGTCGTAAGTGCCATCGGACAAGCCGTTGATGAGGGTGGCGCACGAGGTGTCGTCGTCGGCGAGTTTTTCGAGCACGTCGCGTTCGGCGATGGCAGGGAACTGGCTGTCCTGATAGTAGGGGAAGTGGCCCGACGTCCGATAGAGGTCGAGTTTCCCGATATGCGGGGTGAACACCTGCGAGTATCCCTGCTTGTCGAGTTCCTCGGTGATGAAATCCTGGAGGGCGCGCCGGACAAGCGCACCTTTCGGCTTCCAAAGCACCAGACCCTGACCCACCATTTCATCGATGTGAAACAGCCCGAGTTCGCGGCCCAGCCTGCGGTGGTCGCGTTTTTTCGCTTCTTCCAGGCGGGTCAAGTGCTCCTCTAACAATTCTTTATTTTCAAAAGCGGTTCCGTAAAGCCGTTGGAGTTGGCCTTTCGATTCGTCTCCCAGATAGAATGACGACGAGACGGACATCAATTTTACATTTTTGCATTTCGAGGTATAGCCGACGTGGGGGCCGGCGCAGAGGTCGAGGAAGTCGCCGTTTTGGAAGCACGAAATTTCCTCGTTTTCGGGGATTTTGTGGATGAGGTCGAGTTTGAATCGGGACGGGTTTCCGGGGCGTTCGGTCAGCCCGCCGAGGCGGCCGCTGGTCGCCAGTGCGAGCGCCTCCGCACGGGTGAGCACACGGCGTTCGAATTTCTGGTTGTCCTTGGCGATTTTTTTCATTTCCGCCTCGATGCGTTCGAAATCGTCCGGCGTGATCCGGTGAGGCATCTCGAAATCGTAGTAAAACCCGGTGTCGATCGGCGGGCCGTAGGCGAACTGGGCGTCCGGCCAAAGACGGAGAATGGCGGTGGCCATGACATGGGCGCACGAGTGGCGGAGGCGCTCGAGGTCGGTCAGTTGCTGGCGTTCGTCAAGGGATTTGCGGTCGTTCATGCGGGCACAGAGAATCCACGATTCCCGATTTGTTCAAGGGTCAAATCGTCCGCTCCGACCGCGTGATGGCTGATGGATTGTCGATCACCTTGTTTGTGTTAGGGGCCGAGCACAGCTTAGGGTTCGTTGGGGCGCGCCCAGATCTGAATTATTGAACATTCTGCTGGTCTTGCAAAGGCAGCTCGCTAAGTTGCCGGGCAATGCATTGGCCGCCCACCACTGACCCGAGTTCTGAGATCAATCATCCAACCTCGTGGGATCGCTGGATGCGCCCGCTGTATTGGCTGGCAGGAGCGCGCTGGGAGACCTTGCGTCATTGCCCGCCGAGTGAGCGCGAGCGGATTGCGGTGATCGGCAGCACCGTGTTGATTCCCACGGTCATGTCATTTTTGGGGATGATCTTTTACGCGAAAAACCGATTTGCCGAGCCGCCGTGGTTTTCGGTTTTGGCGATAGCGATCGCCTGGGCCTTCGTGATCATGAACACGGATCGCATTTTGTTAGCGACGTATCGTCCGTTCCAACCGTGGTGGCGGCGCTTCATGCAGGTGGTGTTTCGCTTTGCCCTATCGGCCGTGATCAGCGTGGCCATCAGTTTCCCATTTTGTCTCGATCAGTATCGCCCGGCGATCACCTTCCGCATGCAAACCGAACTCCAGGGAAAGCTCAACACCCTGCGTGAGGAAGAAGCCGCGAAACGCGCGGAATTGTCCGCGCAATTACAAAAAATCCGTGAGGATGAAACGACCGCGCGCAAACAAATCGTGGCGGTTTATACCACCCAGCACGATGCGCTCACCGGGCAATTGCCCGCGTTGGAGACGGGCATCCTCAATCCGGAGGATTACGCCGATCAGCGGATTGAGGACGAGCGGCGCAAGGCGGGTGAGCCGGAGTTCATTGCACCGGCGAGCGGTGAGACACGGAATGTGCTCGCGAGTATCGAGGCGCTCAAGGAGACCGCCGCCAAAACCAAGGCGAAACTCGAAGAAAAACAGGATTTGCATGAACGTCTCGTGGAAGCCATCGCCCGTGAAAGCAATGGAGAACCCAATGAATTTTATCCCGAGCCAAAGAAGGCGGGATTCGGGCCGCGCACCAAAGACCTGACGGTCCGAGATAAGGCGGTGAGCGTGGAAATCAAACGCTTGGACAAGGCGCTCAGCGCCCAACATGAAGCACTGCTCACCAGCGACAAGGAACTCGCGGCGGCGCGTCTGGTCGACCGCAATGCTTATCTCGACGGCTTGGTCGGCAAGCGAGAGGCATTCATCGAGGAAGCCAAAGAAAAAGAGCGCATCCGCAAAGAACGCTTGGCGAAAGTGAATGCGGAAATCGCGGCGATTGAAATCGAACACCCGCAACGGCTCGCCCGGCTTGCCGAACAGACCGCTTCGCTGGAAACCACCCACAGCAGCAACTCAAAACGGCACGACGAACGCTACCTCCCGCACATCCAGCGCATTGAACGCAAAATGACCGGAGTGCTCGATCCCATGGAGGAAACCATGGGACTCTACCGCGTGATTTTTGTCCCATCGCCCGACGCGGATCCGGTCGAGCAAGGCGAGCAAGGCCAGAAATGGATTGCCGGGCTTTTTCAATTTTTGGTGATTTTTGGCACGCTTTTCATTTTGGATTTGGTGCCCATCATGACGAAGGTTTTCAGCCGGGCCGGGCCCTATGATGTGCTTGTCGAACATCCCGAATTCATCGCCAATGCCAACCTGCGCGTCTTCCACACCGAATACAGCAAACACGCGGAGGATTGGGGCATTTCCGGCATGGTCGGACAACCCTCCGGACGCGACCTCGTCAAAGGAAACCCGCGCACCACCCCGCCCGCGCCACCCCCGATCGCCTGATCGCCGCCCGCAAGGCCGGGCTCGCGTTTCAGACTACAAATTAACGCTTGGTATTTGGTGAGAACGACCCAATGTCATGAGTGCGCATGATAATGGGGGAATCTAACGGGCTTTATGCAAATGGCGCCTTTCTCTGTCAATGATCTGGCTGGAAATGACAATCTTCGGACTGCCACGGACGAGGCACGTCCGCCTTGCCTGTTGATTGTTGAGGACGAGGTCATTATTGCGACGGGCATCCAGATGAGTCTCATCCAGCTCGGCTATCAGGTGACCGGGATCGCCGCCACCGGCGAGGAAGCGCTGGAGTTGGCCGCACGCATTCGGCCCGATTTGGTGCTCATGGACATCGGATTGCAAGGGGGGATGGACGGGATTGAGGTGGCGCGTGAAATGCGCGGCCGGCTTCGTCTGCCAGTGGTTTTTCTCACCGCCTATGCGGAGAACGCCACCTTGCAACGCGCCATCGAGGCCGAGCCATTGGGTTACTTGCTCAAGCCGTTCCAGGACCACGAACTGAAAATCGTCATTGAAATGGCGCTCTACAAGCACCGAGCCGAGCGCCATCTTCAGGACAGCGAAGAGGTGGTCCGCAAGCTCAAGGTGGCGCTCGACGAGCACGCGATTGTCGCCATCACCGACGCGCAAGGAAAGATCTCTTATGTCAACGACAAGTTTTGCGCGATCTCGAAGTATGCACGTGAGGAATTGATCGGAAACGACCACCGCGTCCTCAATTCAAGCTATCATCCGCCCGCGTTTTTCCGCGATCTTTGGCAAACCATCGGCGGCGGGCACGTCTGGAAAGGGGAGATTCGAAACCGCGCCAAGGATGGCTCCCTTTATTGGGTGAGCGCCACCATCGTGCCTTTTCTCGATCCGGACGGCAAGCCGACGCAATTTGTTGCCATCCGCACAGACATCACCGGCCTCAAGCAGGCAGAGGATGAAATTCGCCACCTCAACACCACTCTCGACCAACGCGTCAAGGAACGCACCGAACAACTCGAAACCGCAGTGCAAGAATTGGATTCGTTCTCGTATTCCGTTTCACATGACCTCCGCGCCCCCTTGCGCGCGGTCGACGGATTCGCGCGCCTTTTGAGCCATGACTATGCCCCCTTGCTAGGCAGTGAAGGAGTGAGAATGCTCGACGTGATCCGCAGCGAGACCCATCGCATGTCGCGGCTCATCGATGACCTCCTCGCTTTCTCGCGCCTCGGTCGGCAGCAGATCGAACAGGAAAGCATTGATATGCACACGCTCGCCCAGTCCGTCTTTGATGAATTGGCGGCACTCGAGCCGAGCCGCCCACTGCGCCTCAATCTTCACTCGTTGCCGCCCGCCTGCGGCACTCAGGCGATGATCCGTCAGGTGTGGGCAAACCTGATAGGAAACGCCATCAAGTTCACTCATGGGCGTGAGCCCGCAGAGATCGAGATCGGTGCCCAGGATGGCGGCGAGGGCACGCAGATCTACTATGTCAAGGACAATGGCGCCGGTTTTGACATGCGCTATCAGGACAAACTCTTCGGCGTCTTCCAGCGCCTGCATACCCAGGCCGAGTTTCCCGGAACGGGCGTCGGCCTGGCACTCGTCCAGCGCATCGTAAAACGCCATGGCGGCCGTGTCTGGGCCGAGGCGGAAGTCGATCGCGGGGCCCATTTTTTCTTCACTTTAACCAAGGTGAAATCATGAATCACGCGCTGGAAATTCTGTTAGTTGAAGACAATCCGTATGATGCGGAGCTCACCATTCGCGCGCTGCAGAAACACCACCTGGCGAATCACCTCGTCCACGTTTCGGACGGGCAGGCCGCACTGGATTTCCTCTTTGGAATCGGAACCTTTGCGGGCAGGGATGCGCGCCAGCAACCGAAAGTCGTGCTGCTTGACCTGAAGCTGCCCAAGCGCGGCGGCGTCGAGGTCCTGCGCCAACTTCGGTTGGATGACCGCACGAAGTTGCTACCGGTGGTGGTGCTCACCTCTTCGCATGAAGACCGCGACGTGACCGAAACCTACCAACTCGGCGTCAATAGCTACATCGTGAAACCCGTTGATTTCGAGAAATTTTCAGAGACGGTCAGTCATCTGGGCTTATATTGGCTTCAGTTCAACAAATCACCCGATTTATCGCCATGAACCCAACCCAATCCCCAAAACTGCATATTCTAACACTTGAGGATTCCGACCTCGACGCGGAGTTGATCTCCCGTGAACTCAAGCGCGGGGGGATCGATTTCATTGCGCGGCGCGTTCAAACGCGCCGCGACTATGAGCGGGAGATTGTGGAATTTCAGCCCGAGCTTATTCTGGCGGATTACAAGTTGCCGGCCTTTGATGGTGCGGAGGCGCTTGAGTTGGCCAAGTCGCGCTGCGCGGAGGTGCCCGTGATTATCATCTCCGGCGCGGTCGGCGAGGACACTGCAGTGGAACTTCTCAAAAACGGCGCGACTGACTTTGTGCTCAAAGACCGGCTCGGTCGCCTCGTGCCGGCCGTCCACCGCGCACTGCGCGAAGTCGGCCAACGCAATGCCCGCCGCCAGGCTGAGATCGATCTGTTAGCACTCAATGAGCAATTGGAACAACGCGTGGCCGAACGCACCCGCGAACTGGGAGAAAAAAACGCGCGCATGGAAGAAGACCTCAACATGGCCCGCGAATTGCAGATGGCGTTTTTTCCACAGCATTTTCCGACACTGCCGCGCGGGGCCGCCGATGCAGCAAGCGCCGTGAAATTCCACAGCATCTATCACCCGACACGCTCGGTCAGCGGCGATTTTTTCAACATCGTCCGTGTGTCGGATACTGCCGTGGGCATCTTCATGTGCGATGTGATGGGGCATGGCGTGCGTGCGGCCTTGGTCACCGCCATGATGCGCACCCTCGAGGAGCAACTCAACGAGTTGGCCAACAAGCCGGGAGAGCTTCTCACAGAGATGAACCGGGTGATGCGCAACATCCTTCGGCAATTGGGCACCAGTCTTTTCACTACCGCCTGTTATGTCATCGTCGACATCGCCAACGCTCGGCTGACTTTTGCCAACGCGGGGCACCCCAGCCCGCTCCTCGTCCACGGCAGGTCCCGCGAGGTCAAGCCCATCGCCCCAGCCCGCAGCGCGGCTCGCAAAGTCGAGTCCATCCTCAATGCCCACGCGGCGGGCCCTGCGCTCGGCCTCATCGATGACGCGCTGTATCTCACCCACGAATGCCCAGTGCTTGCGGGCGATCGCCTGCTCGTTTTTACTGATGGCCTTTACGAGGTGGAGAATGGCCATGCCGAAACGTTCCACATCGATCGCCTGCATAAGGCGATACGGCATCATGCCGCGCTGCCCTTAGTGCAGCTCATGCAGACCGTTTTTTCCGAGATCGAGCACTTCGCGGATGGGCGGGTATTTGTCGATGACGTGTGCTTCGTCGGCATGGAAATCACCCACATGAACGCAGGCCCCGCCTCCGAGTCGCCGAGCTAGGCCGGTGGGTGTTAGAGCGTACTTCTCGTTGGCGGCAAAATGGATCGTCTCTGAATGATTCAGCAGATTTTGCTTGATAATTTACCATCGTTCACCGTCATGAGGAGATTACTGTTATTCATGACCCATCCGTAGGGGATGGAACGCCGAAATCGTTGGCGACGCTTGCTGGAGTCCAATCCTGCCGCAGTGTCCAGCTCAGTCGCTATGTCCAATGAGGCTGAGACAGCCATCTTGTTGTAGTTGCTCAGATACTCGGGAATCCATTTGCTGAAAAACGGAGAAAGCATGGTGCCCGTAGCAAAGAACACATTGAACGACTGATAGTCTGCCGAATAGGAGCAGAAAAAATGATCCACCACCTGATCCTCCCTGAGTTTTTCAAGTCCAGTATTGAGGTGGTACTGGTATTCGAAAGAGCTGCCCGTGATTGCCGATTTGATTTCGACACCTTCGAGATCGGCCCCGTATCCAGATTTCTCTTTCTTGCCGGTCAAAATGGAGCCGAACAACTCCCACGCAATCGATGGCACTGATCCGCTGGTTTTGAGATTGCGCTCCTTGAGGAGTTGGAAGAAATCGGAACGGTTGATGTGCTTCTGATAAAAATCAAAGGCAGCATCAAAATCAAGCTGCATCACTTGCCGCCTCCGATATCTATGAGCAAATCAGAGGCTCTCACTCCGAGCGCAGATGCCAGTTTGTGAATGTTGATGAGGCTGACATTTCGCTTTCCGCACTCTACGCTACTAATGTAAGTGCGGTCCAAGCCACTGCCTAACGCCAGTTTTTCCTGTGACAGTTTGACACTCAATCGCGCCCGTTTTACGCAAGATCCAAATTTTGTTAGCAAAAGCACCTCATCCATTTATTGAAATGGCAGCATGGCATGCGAGTCCAATCAAGTCCACGGACTTTAAGTCACATTATGAGTCTTTGGAGGCTGGGCCTTTTGCTGCCTGTGACGGACTTCGTCCGTTGCAGTGCAAGCGGTATTAAAAGATGATCGACAAGGTGTTTCACAACAGGAACTACAACGGCGTCTCCCATGGCGTTGTAAGATTCGTTATATGAAGTTGAGAGTCGGTAGCATTCGGGGGCACCCATGAGGCGGGCGGCTTCGCGTGGAGATATCAGCCTGGCTCTCCATTCTCCGGCATCATGGAGGAGTAAAAACTGACAACTGCTGCCTCCTTCGGCAGTGCGGAGGCACCCGGAAAGATCATCAAAGCGGAGTTCGAGCACTTGCTTGCCATTGCGGGTCCGGCGGTAGCCAGGGAACACCGCTCGTCGGTTGGATGGGAGTCTATTGAGCAATTCCCGATGCTTGGGGGATACAAGAGAAAACAAAGCGGCGGCACGCTCTTCATTAAAAACCGGGGCGTCCCAGTCGATTAAGTCCGGCAGCGTTTTCGGACGTTTGTTAGGACGGGGCATGGACCAGAAAATGAGGTCATCCAAGGGAGCAATCGCTTTCATAACTGGGTCGGGATGGAGCCAGTTGGGGCCATTGTCTTCGAGTGAACTGCTGTCGATGTGATGCTGAACGGCGACTATGAAAACTCTGGGCCGCGACTGGGGCACCCAGAGGCGGGCATCGAGCAACATCGGACCCACTTTATAGGATCTTTCGCGGAGTGCTTGATACAAGAGGCGGAAATCCTCGCCGCCGTTGCCGGAAAGCAATCCAACGACATTCTCCAGGGCAAGCACTGCGGGTTTGATAGGCATCTCGTCAAGAACCCGAAGCCATTCCCAGAACAGTCCGCTGCGGGATGCCCCAAGCCCCCCCATCTTCCCTGCAAGAGAGAGATCCTGACAAGGAAAACTGGCCCATACGATGTCGCACTTGGGAATAGAGGTGCCGCTGACGCTCACAATCGAACCTAGATGGAAATGATCATCTCCATGATTCGCCGTGTAAATAGCTGCCTTTTTCGGACAGATGTCGTTCGACCATACTGGCAGGCAAGCGTGCTTGGCACCTTGTGTGACCAGACCACTGCCAGCAAAGAAATCGACGAAGGTAGGGAGGCGCGGATTCAAGAGTTCTTTTGAACAGTTTCTGGGTGGCGTGTCAATAAGGAAGTTCGGTGTGCATCTAATACCAGTTGGCGTGCGCGAAAGTTGCCCGTTCGCGAAGCACTCGTCCAGACTGTTTACTACAGAGTTCTGAACTGCGCACTCCGTGTTTGAGGAGCTTGAGTTTGGGGTTGAGTTGGTGGGAGGTCGTGGCTAGGTTCCGCGCGACTTTGACACATGAAGCCCAATTCTTTTTCCAACATTCTGGCGCTGGTGGCTGCAGGTTTCGCGTGGTTATCCGTGCTGTGCGCGCAGGAAAGCCTGATGGTGGTGGAGGCGTATTCCGGTAAGATCCTCGTCGCCTCGAATGCTTCGGCCAAACGCCCGATTGCGAGTTTGACGAAAATTGCCACCGGGGTGGTGGCTGTGGATTGGGCGATTGCCGCAGGAGCGGATCTTGGCACACTCATGATGACCGTGCCCGAAACCGTGATGCGGGTGGGCGGCCCGAACCCGATGAATCTCCAACCCGGTGATCGGCTATCCATGCGCGACGCGCTGTATTCGGCGCTGTTAGGGTCGGACAATCTCGCGGCGCTGACATTGGCCGATCATGTCGGCCGTGAAATGCTCCTGCGTCGCGGGGGCTCGGGCGATCCCGTGGTCGCTTTTGTCGCGGAAATGAACCTGCTGTCGAAGGCGCTGGGCATGACGCAGACGCGCTTTGCGAACCCGCACGGTCTCGAGCGCAAAGGCACCAAGGCGTATTCCACTGCCGCGGACGTCGCCCGCTTGTCGATCTATGCGATGCGGCGCAATGCATTCAGTTTCATTGTGCGCCAACCCGAGCGCCAGATCAGCGTGACGGGTGCCGCCGGCAAGCGCGGCTATCGCCTCCGCAACTCGAATGAATTGATCGGCGAACCCGGAATCCTCGGTGTCAAAACCGGCACCACTCTGGCCGCCGGGCCCTGTGTCGCGGTCTGCATGGAGCGCGATCCGTTAGTCCGCCAAAAACCCGATGGTACGAAAGGGGCCACGCCCCGCCGCCTCGTCGTGGTCGTGCTGAATCACCCGGATCGTTTCAATCAGGCCCGCGGGTGGCTTCGCCAAGGCTGGGCGATCTACGACGCGTGGCTCGAAATCGGCGCACCCGTCCAGGACCGCCCGCGCGAAATTCTCAGTGTGCCCAACCCCCAGTGAACCAAATCCCGCAGCTCCCCGCGCGGCTTGTGTATTGTTAGAAAACCCCTCGAACAAACTCCTCGAACTTCACCCCATGTCCAACGATCCATTGCTCGAACTGCTCAGTCGCAAGGCCCGCTTCACTCATCAGGAACTTGCCGATCTCTTGTCTTTGGAAAAAGACGAGGTGGCGAGTCGCGTGGCCGCGTGGGAGAAGAATGGCACGATCCGCGGGTATCACGCGGTGATTGATTTTGAGGCGGCCGGGGACACCTCGGTCACGGCGTTCATAGAAGTGAAAGTGACCCCCGAGCGCGGCGGTGGATTTGACCGTTTGGCGATGCGCATCGCGCGTTTTGATCAAGTGGTTTCCTGTTATCTCGCCAGTGGCGGCTACGATTTAATGGTCGTGGTCGAGGGTGGTGATCTCCGAGAAGTCGCGCGCTTTGTTTCTGAAAAACTCAGCTCGCTCGAAGGGGTGTTGTCCACAGCCACTCATTTCCGGCTCAAAACCTACAAGGAAAGCGGCTTCGTTTTCGGATGTGACGTGACGCCCGAGCGCCTGGCGGTCGCTCCTTGAGTCTGCGTTTTTGAGTGGTGGTATCTGGCCCGGCTGATGACCGGGTGATGGCGATGAATTGGCATGGTGTTTACAATTCGAAAAGGATTTCACAAATCGTGATATTGAGTGATGTGGTGGGTTGACAATGCCCGGGGGGCTTGACCAAGTTGCCGTAGATGCAGTGACGGACGTGTCCGCGCCGCATTTTTTTGATTCATCCCTTTCTAACGACTTCAAGCCCTGTGTTTTCCAACGAAGATTATCTAGCGGAATTACTTGCCGAAGCCGGCATGGTGAGCGTGGAGGATATCGCCGCCGCGCGAAAATCCCTCCGCGGCTCTGAAACCCTCGTCGAATACCTCTTGGCACACACCTCGCTGACCCAGGAATCCGTGGCCCAAACGCTCGCGGTCAATGCGGGCATCCCGTTTGTTCGGCTGATGGATTTGACTTTCGAACCGGGAATCACCGAGACGATTACCGAGGAAACGGCCAAGCGCTACCGCGTGATTCCCGTGCAGGACGAGGGCGTCTCGCTCACCATCGCCATCGCGGATCCATTGGATTTTGAAACGCTCGACACCCTGCCCCACATCATCGGTCGCGAGTTGAATCTCGTTTGTGCCACTCAAAAGGACATCAGGGATCACTTCCGGCAGTTCTATCATTCCGGAGAACCGGACGAGGCGGCGGACACCGAGGCGTTCACCGTCCTCACTGGCGACTCGGAAGCTGGCGACAGCGGGGATGACGCGCCGATTATTCGTCTCGTGCTTCAAATGCTTTCCGAAGCGTTCCGCGTCCGCGCTTCGGACATTCACATTGAGCCGATGGAAACCTCGGTGCGCGTGCGTTACCGCCTGGACGGCAAGCTCGTTCATGTGGACACCCATCCGAAAAAGCTGCTGCCCGCGATCATCGCGCGCTTGAAGGTGATGAGCGGCACCATGTCGATTGCCGAAAAACGCCTGCCACAGGACGGCCGCATCCAGCTCAAAATGGGCAACAAGGAGGTCGACCTCCGCGTTTCCTCCGTACCCTCAAACCACGGCGAGTCCATCGTCATGCGGATCTTGGACAAGACCGCATTGTTGTTAGGTTTGCCGGAACTCGGGTTTTTCTCGGACGACCAGACGTCGTTCGAGCAGTTGCTCGGTTTGCCTGACGGAATTCTGTTAGTCACGGGGCCAACCGGTTCAGGGAAAACCACGACGCTTTACGCGTGTCTCAATGTCATCAACAAGCCGGACCGTAAAATCATCACGGTGGAGGATCCGGTCGAGTATGAGCTTCCGGGCATCAACCAGGTCATGGTCAAGACGGATATCGGGATGACGTTTGCGGCGGCGCTTCGCGCCATGCTTCGTCAAGCCCCTAACATCATCATGATCGGGGAAATCCGGGATGCGGAAACCGCGAACATCGCCATCAACGCGTCACTCACCGGGCACTTGGTGTTTTCCACTCTTCACACCAATGATGCGCCGTCTGCCGTGGCCCGCCTTGCGGATATCGGGGTCAAGCCGTTTTTGATCGCCTCGGCCGTGCGGGCCGTGCTCGCCCAGCGCTTGGTGCGCAAACTCTGCCCGCTTTGCAAAACTCCCAGCGAGTTGAGTGACAAGGAAATGCGCGCCTTGTCGATGGATTCCTCGCGGATGGTGGAAGCCTCGATTTTCGGGCCGGTGGGCTGCGATAAATGCCGCAACAACGGGTTCAAGGGCCGCATGGGGATCTTTGAGCTTTTCCTCGTGGACGATGAAGTCCGCCAGATGATCAATACCGGGCTCACCACCACTCAACTCCGCCGTCGCGCCCGCGAACTCGGCATGCGCACCCTGCGCGAAGACGGCATCCGCAAGGTGCTCTCCGGCCTCACCTCGGGCAGTGAAGTCGTCCATGTCACCATGTCGGATGCCGACTGAACGCCGCGACCCAATTTTCACTCCCTTTTTCTAACATTCTTTCTGATTTTTCCGTCCCATGGACAACCAACAAATCATCGATCTTTTTCAATCCCGCGGTCTGATCGACCAGGGGCTCGCGCAGGACATCCTGGCGGAAGTCGGTCACAGCGGCAAAGAAATCGCCGAGATTCTAGCAGATTTTCAAGTCGTCGGTCATCGTGATGATATCTGGCCGGTGGTTGCGTCGGAGTTGGGTGCCACCATGGTGGACTTGCGCAACTGGATGCCCCCTGAGGCGCTGCTTGCGCTGGTGCCGGCCGGCACCGCCCGGCTGCATGGAGCGTTGCCCGTCAATTTTGATGAGACGGGTTTGTATGTCGCGTTGGTGGATCCGTTGAATCCGCAGACGGTGGAGGATTTGCGTTTTGCGTTGGATCGTGAAATTCATGTGGTGGTGGCACCTGACTATCTGGTGGAGGCCAAGATCAACGATTGTTACGGTGGGGAAGGCAAGGCGATGGAGGACATCCTCAGCCAGTTTGAAATTGGCAGGGATTCCAGAGCTGCGGTGGATCTTGAGGCGGAGGCGAACTCCGCGCCGATCATCCGCTACGTCGATCTTGTGCTCTATCAGGCGATCAAGGAGAAAGCTTCGGACATCCATTTCGAGCCGTTTGAAAAGGATTTCAAGATCCGCTACCGGGTGGACGGCTCGCTGTATGAGATGGTGCCGCCCCCGATTCACCTTGCCTTGCCAATTCTTTCGCGCGTCAAGGTCATGGCCAACATGAACATCGCGGAAAAGCGCCTTCCGCAGGACGGGCGGATTGTCAAACAAGTCGGGGACAAACAAGTGGACATGCGGGTTTCCTCGCTGCCTACGCATCACGGTGAATCCATCGTGTTGCGGGTGCTCGATCGGTCGTCCGTGAATCTTTCACTCGAAAACCTCGGCCTCACGGATCATATTTATAACTATATCACGGAAACGATCGAGAAGCCTAACGGCATTTTCATTGTGACGGGGCCGACGGGTGCGGGGAAAACCACCACGCTTTATGCCGCGTTGCGGCGCATCAACACGATTGATTCCAAGTTGCTGACCGCGGAGGATCCCGTGGAGTATGACATTGATGGCATCATCCAGATTCCGATCAACGATGCGATCGGGCTGGATTTCCCGCGGGTGTTGCGGGCGTTTCTTCGGCAAGACCCGGACCGCATCATGATTGGTGAAATGCGCGACAAGGAAACCGCCACCATTGCCATCCAGGCGGCGCTCACCGGTCACTTGGTGCTTTCCACACTGCACACGAACGACTCGTCAGGTGCCATCACGCGCTTGGTGGATATGGGGTGCGAACCGTTTCTGCTCGCCGCCTCGTTAGAAGGAGTGCTGGCTCAGCGCTTGGTCCGGACGATTTGCAAGGTATGCAAGGCACCCTACGAGCCGAACGAGGCGATTTTGAGTCAGCTGGGGGTTTCCGCGCATGAACTGGGTGACAAGCATTTTTCCACAGGTTCCGGTTGTGAGGTTTGCGGGCAGACGGGTTATCGCGGGCGCCGCGGACTGTATGAGCTGCTGAATGTGACCGATCCGATTCGTGAACTCATCACGGCGCGCGCGCCGACCGTCGTCATCAAACAGAAAGCCGTCGAGCTCGGCATGAACACTCTGCGGGAGGATGGCTTGCGCAATATCTATCTTGGCAACACCACCATTGAAGAAGTTCTCAAATATACTTGAACCCACAGGATTTTTCTATCGCTATTCGTTGAATTCTCAGATTGCATGCCTACCATACTAACTCCATAAACCAACCCCAATCTCATGGCTAATTTCCAATACTCCGCGCTTGATGCCAAAGGTGAACCCAGCAACGGCGTCGTTTCCGCCAACAACGAGGCGGAGGCCATTCAGCAACTCCGCTCCAAAGGACTCTATCCGACCCAGATCCAGGAAGAGGGCAAAGGGAAAAAAGGCAAGGCGGTCGCCCCCGTCAAAGGCAAGTCCAAGTCATCGAGCCAAGCCTCGAAAAGCCTCGTTGGTGGCCGGGTGAAACCGAAGAACCTGATGATTTTCACTCGTCAGTTGGCGACTTTGATTGATTCCGGCCTGCCCTTGCTGCGCAGTCTGACGGTCCTTGAAAAGCAAGAACCCCACTTGGTCCTCCGCGCGACGGTCGGTGCTCTTGCCGAAAATGTGCAGGGTGGGTCCACCTTCTCTGAGTCGCTCGCCCAACACCCGAAGATCTTTAACAAGTTATATGTAAACATGGTCAAGGCCGGCGAACTCGGCGGTGTGCTCGAGATCGTCCTCAATCGCCTCGCCGAGTATCAGGAAAAAGCCCAGAAGCTGAAAAATAAGATCGTTTCCGCCATGGTCTATCCGGTGATCGTCATGTTCATCGCCATCGCCATCCTGATTTTCCTCATGATTTTCATCGTGCCGAAGTTCAAGGAAATGTTTGCCAGCACCGAATCCGAACTGCCCACCATTTCCAAAATTGTGTTCGGGACATCGGAGTTTTTCCTGAGGCGTGATTTCATTGTGCCGAACATCGTTTTCGTTTTCGTCGTCTTTGGTTTCGGCGTTTTCTTTTTCAACTTGTGGGGACGCAGCAAGGGTGGCCGGAGTTTGATTGACACGTTGAAGCTGAAAATGCCGATCCTCGGTGACATCCAACGCAAGAGTGCCGTCTCTCGCTTTTCGCGCACACTGGGCACCTTGGTGACGTCCGGCGTCCCCATCCTCCAGGCGCTCAACATCACCCGCGACACCGCCGGCAACGTGGTGATTTCCCAAGCCATCGAAAGAGTCCACGAAGCCGTCAAGGAAGGGGAAACCATCGTCACCCCGCTGCAAGCGTCCGGCGTCTTTCCTAACATGGTGATCTCCATGGTCGACGTCGGCGAGGAAACCGGCCAACTCCCGGAAATGCTTCTCAAAGTGGCGGACGTTTATGATGACGAGGTGGACAACTCGGTCACTGCGCTGACCTCGATCCTCGAACCGATCATGATCGTGTTTCTGGCCTTGGTCGTGGGGTCGGTCGTGTTCGCCTTGTTCCTGCCTTTGATCAAGATGATTGAGACGATGGGCAACCAGTAAGCGCCGAAGCGCGTTGACAAGTCCTTGGAGGGGCCTCACTGGGGCCTCTCCATCTAACAATCCTCAAAGAACCATGCAAAACACCCCACGCAATGCCCGCGCCGGCTTTTCTCTCATTGAGATGCTGGCCGTGATCTCGATCATCGTCATCCTCGCCAGCCTAGTCGTCGGCGGCATGGGCTTCGTCAGCGAAAAACAAGCGAAGTCCAAGGCCCTCGTGCAAATGGCCCTGATCTCCAAGGCGCTAGAGGAATACAAACTCGATTTTGGCACGTATCCCGTCACCGACAACCCACTCAAGGGTGAGGGCACCTCCAAGATCCTCTTCAAGGCGCTTTATTGGGATTCTAACAACGATGGGAAAGGGGCCGTGGTCGGCAATACCACAGGTGACGAGAATCAAAAAATCTATTTGGCAGAACTGGATCCCGCCGATAACAGGCAAGGGTGGACTTCGGGCACGCCCTCGATCACGACAAGAATTCTCGATCCCTGGGGCAATGAATACCGTTACCGCACCGCAGTCAACGCCGCGGGCACGTCTAACAGCAACACCCAAAACCCCGATTTTGATTTATGGTCAGTCGGCAAGGATGGCAAGACCAACCCCGGCTCACCCAAGGATAAGGTGAATGCTGACGATATCAAAAGCCCGTGAAGTATCCTCCTTGAGGAAGCTGGACGTCCAGCGGCCTGAGGTGCGGGCTGAGGTGCGGGCTGAGGTGCGGGCTGAGGTGCGGGCTGAGGTGCGGGCGAGACGCCGCGCTCCTTGAGGCGGCCCTGTCTCTTGATGTCATTGACCTCCTTGTGCTAGTGTGGCCCGTCCTACAGAAAACACTTTAAGCGGTTTGATTTCCGATTGATGATTGTTGATTTTTGAATGCTGATTGGATCTTGAGTGGATGTTGAGATGGCGTTCCGTCACTTCA
>CAIYYV010000408.1 GCA_903930425.1 Akkermansiaceae bacterium
GATGTATGGCGCGAACAGCACATGGCGGATTACGGCTATCGCTTCATCCAAATCGACGACTGCTTCGAGATCGCCCAGGGGGCACCCGACAAGTGGCTTAACTGGAATGACAAGTTTCCGGGAGGCATGCAGGGTTATGCGGATTCCGTAAGGGCCGCGGGGTTTACGCCCGGGGTCTGGATTACCTCCGTTTACAAGGATGCGCCGGTCCTTCCTGAACAGGACGGCTGGTTTGTGCGTGGTCCCGACGGCGCTCCTCACCGGACGCCGGACTGGAAGGACTATTGCATTGATGCAACCATTCCGGCCGCAGCCGACACCTTGATCAGGCCGATCTACCGTGGCGTTCACGCCGCGGGGTATGATTATGTGAAGATCGACGGACTTCGCCACCGGCTGTACGACAGCATCGATAAATGTCTTCCCCACATGGCAGCTCGGGGCATCACGCGTGACGAATGTTTCCGCAGTTACCTCAAGGCGGCGCGTGCGGAGCTTGGGGAAGATACCTTTGTCCTTGCCTGCTGGGGTGTGATACCCGAAGTTGCCGGGCTGGCGGATGCGTGCCGACTGGGCGGCGACGGCTTCGGACCGGGCTCTCTGCAGTGCTATAACTCGTGGAATAACGTCATCTGGCGCAACGATCCGGACCATTGCGACATTCTGCCAGCGCGCAAGGCTGTTGACTCAGGCGATGTTTTGAAAACAGAAGCTACCAGCGGTCTCCTCGAAGATACCATTATCCGGCCCACGGTGGTGTCGATGGCCGGCGCAATGCTGATGCTCAGCGACAAGGCGGAGGTTTACCATAACAGCAAGGCGTTGGAAGGTGCCCGCCGCGCCTCACCGGTGCTATTCAGTCTTCCGGGGCAGCTCGATGACTATGGCGGTGGTCCTGTCTGTCCCTGGTGGCTCATGGAGGTTGACCGTCCGTTCGAGCACTGGTCAGTCCTGAGTCATCTGAACTTCGGCGAACAGCCATTACCCGCCGCCACTGTGCGGTTTGGCGATCTGGGTTTGAGTGATGACCAGCTTGTCTGGGAATTCTGGACACGCAAGCTGATGGCCGTGAATATGGGCGGTTTTGAGGTTGAAAGTCTAGGCCCGCGCGGCACACGCACCTATGCCATCCGGCCGCGACTTGACCACCCGCAGTTGCTCTCCACCAGCCGCCACATCAGCCAGGGCGGCGCGGATCTCGAGGATGTGACATGGAATGCCTCGACCCGCACGCTCAGCGGCCGCAGCCGTGTGGTGATTGATGATCCCTACGAGCTTGCCATTCACGTCCCGGCACCATTTGTTAGCGGGGAAGCCACCATGGCCGGTGCCGCGGCCCCCATCCGTGCCGATGGCCCGGTGCTGCGTGTCGGCTATGCGCCGACGGCCACCACCACCATCGACTGGTCCGTGAAATTCTAAAGTGAACAAGTATGAACATCTTGCACATCATCACCATTTCAGGCGCTCTAACATGCGGGTTTCCTGTGGCGTCGGTCCAAGCGCAAGACAAGGCCGTGCCGGCTCCTGATACCGTGCTTCAGCCTGTCAAATTGAGCGAACTGGAAACCGAGTCGGCGGTACAGGGGTGGGGTGAACTCGGGAAGAACGTCAGTGTTGACGGCCGGCAATTGACGGTGGGAGACCGGAGATTCGAGCACGGTCTCGGGACGCATGCGGCCAGTGAGATCATTTACATGCTGAACGGGCGATTCGAAAAATTCGAATCATGGATCGGGCTTGATCAGGAAGTGCGAATCTATCCGGATGCCGCTGTGGTGTTCCAGGTGTTTGCCGACGGCAGGAAGTTATTCGATAGCGATGTGATGAAGGCGGACAAGCCCGCCAAGCGGGTCAGTGTATCGGTTGCCGGGGCGAAGCAGTTGAAACTTGTGGTGACTGACGGAGGCAACGGCACGCACGCCGATCACGCCGATTGGGGTGAGCCAATTCTGTTAATCACAGCGCGGAAGCACAAGGCCCTGGAGGAAGCCAGGAAGCGGGAGGAAGAACAACTGGCCATACCGGTGGACTGCGCGGTGACGTTGAAGGTGGTGGCCGTCCATCCCGAACCGGTGATCAAGAAGGGCGATTCCGGCACGGAAGACAACAAGTACGGGTTCGAGGGCGGGTGCGTGCTAAGGCACCAGGGTGCTTACCACCTGTTTACCGCGGAGCGGTTCAGAGATCCTTATGATGTCAAGATGAGGCTGGGCCATTGGACTAGTCTTGACGGGCTGAAGTGGACCCGGCTGTCTACGATACGGGAGTCCAGCGCCGAAGGCAACGGAATGGATCTCCGGGCATCGATATGGGCACCCATGCCGTTTTACGATGAGACGGCAAAGCTCTGGAACCTGTATTACGTGGCCTATCGTTCAAAAGGCGGGGACAACTCGGGCGACTGGTTTGGAAACTACGCCGGGCGAATTGTTAGATCCGTCTCGCAGGCGCCGGGGCCGGACGGGCTCAATGGCCCCTGGACGGATCTTGGCATGGCGCTGGAGCCGGAATGGGAGCCGTGGAGCCGGAATCCGTCGCAACCGTGGGA
>CAIYYV010000409.1 GCA_903930425.1 Akkermansiaceae bacterium
CAAATTGCCCGGCCCCTTGATGGGCGAGCTCACGGGTCGGTTCTAATATCAGGATTTGCGGTTTGCCGAGTTTTTCGATTTTCGAAAGGGTGGGCAAGGCGAAGGCGGCGGTTTTGCCGGTGCCGGTTTGAGAAGCCCCGATGACGTCCTTTCCTTCGAGGATGATCGGAATCGCCTGCGCCTGAATCGGCGTTGGCGTGGTGTAACCGGATTCCTCAATGGCTTCCAGAACGGCTGCAGAGAGCCCAAGTGTGTCAAATCCCATGTGGCGGCTTTCGTAAGGGGCGCGGCGTCTGAGGTCAAGGGGCGATTGCGTGTGTGGCAATTCCATGGCCGCTTTTCACTGCCATCAACCATGCAAATCCGAAGGAGCATCGCTGAAAAATCGGCGGATTAAAAGGCCGAGGGAAGCCCGTGGTCCGTGAGCGCCAGCACCTCAGCGGGCATTTTCCCTGCCTCACGCAAGGTGGCGATGGCGAGCGAATCGCTGCGTTTTGCCAAACGGATGCCGTGGTCATCGAGGATGAGCGGATGATGCAAATACAGCGGCTCAGGAAGACCGAGATGGAATTGAAGCAGGCGATGGACATGGGTGGAGGCGAGCAGATCGTCACCGCGGGTGACGTGTGTGATGTGCTGGAATGCGTCGTCCACCACGACAGCGAGGTGATAGGAACAACCGGTGTCTTTGCGAGAAAGCACGACGTCGCCTAACAATTGCGGGTCCACGTCGAGCGATCCGAAGCGCAGGTCGTGGAAGGTGAGGGGACCCGCGAGATCGGCGGCGCGGCGCGAGTCGAGACGCCAGGCATACGGCGCGCCGGCGTCCATTTGCTGCCGTTGCTGACCGGGCGTAAGTCGGCGGCATGTGCCCGGATAAACAGGCATTGCCGCGCCCTGGGGCGCGGCGGCAATCCGCGCCCATTCGTCCTGAATCTCCCGTCGCGTGCAAAAACACCTGTAAATCAAGCCGTTTCCCCGCAACCGCTCCAAGGCCAACTCGTAGGCCGCCATGCGCGTGGATTGCCGGAGAGCGTCACCGTCCCATGACAATCCGAGCCATTCCAGGTCGTCCTCAATCGCCTGATAGAATGCTTCACGCACCCGGGCACCGTCGAGATCCTCATGCCGTAGCAAAAATTGCCCCCTAACAGATCCGCGTGCCGTTTCGTGCGCCACCCGGGCGGCGAGCGCGTGACCGAGGTGCAACTGTCCCGTCGGGCTGGGTGCAAAACGTGTGCGGACGGTCACGACATCTGAGGCTTTGGACAGTGGAAGCATCTCGAACAAGAGGGACACATGGCTGGCCCGCGCGTCCGGGCTTCCGCATTTTTGAAACACCTCACTCACGGACAACGGATTTTTTCCAGAGTGGCGATGGAGGGACATCATTGGGGCGGCAGATGATCATGCCGGCATGCTTGGCCGCGCCGTTGAGATAATCACTGATAGGGCAATCGATGATGACGCGATGGCCCTTGTCGCGGTCCGAGGTGGCGTGGCTGAAGTAGGCGCGGTTGGCAATCCGCATGATCAAGCCAACATGGGACGTGTAACCGCCCGGGTCGTTGGAGGTGATAGCGCAGATGTCACCGTTGCGAAGCATGGCCTCTGCAGCACGGACCCTGGATTTGGGCACATGATAGACCGGCAGACCGGATACCTGAGCCTCGATTTTCCCCATCGGCTCGATCAACGAGGGGTTTGCGCGCAGGTAGCGGTAGTTTTTCCATTGGACGGTCATTTCCCGGATCTCGCGATGGATTCTCACCGCGCCGGGGATCCGGGAGGTGATATTGGTCGCATAGCCGCGCTGCTGGTTGTCATAAAAAACCGCCTCAAGATGGTGCATCCGGCTCAAATAATTGCCGGTGCAAACCCCACGCCAATAGCGCTCGGTTTCCACCATCTGCAGCATGTCCTCAGGCTGATAGGGACCGGGCTTGTAGCGCAGTAAACGGGCAATGGCCAACGCGTTTTCATAATACGTCCAGCAGTCCATCGCCGTGAGATTGACCACGGGCGACTCAATGCGGTCATCAACCTCGAGCGAATAATTGAGGTAGGGAGTGCCTAACATTTCGCGGGCCACGAGGACGGTGCGCTCACCGAGCGGGAGATCGCGCCACTGCCCGCGCTCGGCCTTGGCAATGATGGCCTTGAACTTGGCTTCCCCTTGAAACACGACGCTCATGGGCAAACGCGGCGGCGATGAGGCCCGCACCGGATGTTGCGCCCAAGCATCCATGACCAGGCTTGCGGCGAAAAGGGCCATGCCCACAAGGAACTTCATTGACATGCGGTCTTCATACCCGGTTTTTGCTCCAAATCAACGCGAACCTTTACCGGAGACAAGCATCATCGCCCCGACCAACCGAGTCACGCATCGCCTCAAAACCGGTGTCCTCGATCAGCGGTTTTTCAGTCACGGCGAGATTCGCCA
>CAIYYV010000410.1 GCA_903930425.1 Akkermansiaceae bacterium
AAGGGTACAAAAAAGAACCGAAAAACCTCGGGGATGTATTCCGCGTCTACCAGACGCATGGCCACTTGAACCAAGGCCAAATGGCAGATCAAGGCACCAAGCACCAGCACCACGCGGCTGTTGCGACGACACGAAGTTTGCAGGCTGACCTGAAACATCACGATTGCGGTGGAGGCCAAAATCAAACCGTAAAGCGTGCCCCGCAGCGGGTCGTCTGCAAACGATGTGCGCGGGGTGGCCCGAAGCACCATGACCGCACAACTGACCACAAACGTGGCATAAAGCGCCCATTTGACCCAGTGGCTGTCCTCCAAAATCTGGACGACCGGATTTTCGCTGTGGACCCGGCGTTTTTTGCCTGACGAGAGGCCTTGTTGGGCCAAACGCCAGCGTTTGATGGCATCTAAAAATCCCACGGCGATGAAGGGCTCTATTCCTCAGGCAAGCTCCCGATCGGGCAGCTGCGGACGGCCAAACTACCGTCCCGAATCACTCTTGGCAATCCGCAAATCACCCGCAAATCAGCCCTCTAAATACCCGCGCAGTGCCTCGCGCAGAGAAGTCCGGGCCCTGAATAGCAAGCTCTTCACGGCCGAGACGCTGAGCCGCAGCGTCGTGGCGATCTCCTCGTAGGAAAGTTGCTCGTAGCGCCGGAGAATCACCGCCATGCGCTGAATTTCAGGGAGTGAGGCAATGGCGGCGTCCACTGCTTGCTGCAACTCCGACTGAAGCAGTTGGGCATCCGGTTGGCGGTCCGGACACTCTGCGATCAAGTGGTGGGAGTGCGCTTCACGTTCGTCGGCGGACAATTCTTTTTTGCGTTTGCGCCTCCGCGATTCGTTGAAAACGAGGTTGCGGGTGATTGTGAAAAGGTAGGTGGTGAATTTCGCGTCTGGACGGTAACGCTTGGCGTTGCGCCAGAGACGCAAAAATACCTGCTGCGCGATGTCTTGCGCATCACTCGGGTTCCCAAGCATTTTGGCAACGGTCCCGATCACCGCATCCTGATGACGCTCAATGAGTTGCCGGAACGCCTCGTGCTCGCCTGCACCAATCCGTGCCATCAATTCAAAATCCAGCAATCCCTCATCGGTTTGGGCGGGCGTGTCCAATCCCCCCATGTCGAGAAAATGAGCGTTTGCGGTGACATCGGCGTTCAATGTGTCGGATTGAACTTCGTCTGATCTCAGAAGTTGCATGCGGAAACGTGTTAGAATCAGAGTGGCTCGGCCCTCGCCCAGGCCTCGACTTCTGGATCAAGAAATACCTCGTCGAGCACCTCGCGAGCCCAGTCCTCACGCGTGGCTAAGACCTGCAGCAGACGCCATGCGACGACTTGAACGGCTGGCATTTCACTCCAAATCGCTTCGGCCAGGCATTGCCATCCGCGACCACCCAGCTGGTCTGGATGCTCGAGCATCTCGCAACACTGATCGCAAAGCAGTAAGGTGCGATCCATCTCGGGTTCTGCCCTAACAGGCGGCACTTCATAAGGCTTGAGCGATACTCCCGCAGCACCCGAAATCTCACATTTGGATTTCGCCCGCCGTGCGAGATCCTTGCCCATGCCCTGCAAGGCCATCATCCGCGCCTGATGAAGTTCGTAACCCTTGGCCATTTCAAAAAGGATAAGGCGGATCTCGTCGACTTGGAATCCTGAAATTCAAGAAACCAACCCGCTGGCATTCAAGGGGCATT
>CAIYYV010000411.1 GCA_903930425.1 Akkermansiaceae bacterium
ATGTGGTGGCCGACGCCGTCCTGAGTCAGGCGCATCCAATAGTGCATTTGAGCGCCCTCGAAGCGGCCGCCCTCGGGGAGGGGGTCGAGGATTGCATCGGCGTTGCCGTTGGCAATTTCGCCGGCGGCGTCGTAATAGATGCCGTAGCGATTGGAGCGTTTATCGATGACTTTTTCGAGGATATAGAAAGTGCCTGTTGGGGTGGGGCGGCTTTTGATGCCCGAGCAGATTGGGTAGTCGATGACCACATCGTCGCCATTCATGAGGAGTCCGCGTTGGGAGGCGAGGTTGATTTTGATATATGAATTTGTGGGGTTGGTGCGGGCGAGGAGCGGGGTATTGGTCCAGACGTTGTAGGTTTTCGGGTAGGTGGGTTCTGCTTGGAAATTTGCATAGCTACCTGCGGGGTAGGGGTTGATGGTTTTGCCATCTTTGCCGATTCGGACGGCGGGTTTGTGGTGGGCACAATTCGCGAGCAGGAGAGCGGTGGCGGTGGCCAGGCATCGGACGAGGTTGCGGGGAGTCATGATGGGAGAGGCTGCTGGAAAGGGGAATTAGGGCAGTTTTTTTCAAAAAGCAACCTCTATGCATGTTGGGATGCCGGGACGCGGGTCGTCTTGCATGCGGGATTTAGCGAATGGGCATTTCGAGGGCATTAGAATGCGGGTTGGATTTTTCCGAGTTGCCATTGGCGGCTTGGGGCGGATGCTGGGGAATGATTGATTTGGATGCGAATGCGACGACGCCCGTGTTGCCGGAGGTGCTTGAGGCGATGATGCCATGGTTGAGTGGAGGTTATGCGAATCCTTCGGGTTCGTATGCCGCCGCGAAGCACGCGCGTCAGGCGATCGAGCAGGCGCGGCAACAAGTCGCGGCCATGATGGGTGCGGAGTCGGATGAAATTATTTTCACGGGGGGTGGCACTGAGAGTGTGAACATGGCCTTGTGCTCGCTTGATGTGTTATCGGGGCCGGGGGCGGCCGTGGTCTCCGCGATTGAGCACAGTGCGGTGTTGCGCTGTGTGGAAAACCTGGCGCGAGAGACATGTCGGGTGTCCGTGGATGCGGGCGGGCGGGTGGATCTCACCGCGTTTGAGTTGGCGTTAGATGGGGCGGCTTGGGTATCGATCATGGCGGCCAACAATGAAACCGGAGTGATTCAACCATTGCGTGAGGTGGTGGCATTGGCGCGCGGGCGAGGTGTGCCGGTGCACACGGATGCCATTCAAGCCGCAGGGAAGATTGCTGTGGACGTGAAGGATCTGGGTGTGGATTTGCTTTCGCTATCCGCCCACAAATTTCATGGGCCCAAGGGTGTGGGTGCGCTTTACGTGCGGCGCGGGCTGCAATTTAAGCCATTATTGAGGGGAGGCGGGCAGGAGGCCGGGCGGCGCGCAGGCACCGAAAACACGGCGGGCATCGTGGGCATGGGAGCGGCGGCCGCCTGTGCGTTGCGAGAATTTGAGGAACCGTCGGAGCGGTCGTTCGTGTGGCCGCGTGATGCTTTCGAGGCCAAAGTTCTAGCAGAAACGGACGGGGTGATTGTGAACGGTGATGTGGGTCATCGTTTGCCTAACACCAGTCATTTATCGTTCGAGCAATGTGACGCGGCTGGTTTGTTAATTCTGCTAGATGAGGCGGGTGTCGCCTGTTCGGCCGGTTCGGCCTGTCTGACTGGCCAGCGTCAGCCGTCGCATGTGCAGTTGGCGATGGGGATACCTGTTGCGCGGGCGGCCACCAGTTTGCGGGTGAGTTTTTCCAGGTTGAGCACGATGGACGAGGCGCTTGCCGCGGCGGATATTGTGAAGCAGGTGGTTGGGAAGCTCAGGAGCGTCCAGGGGGCGGGGGTGGGGCCGGTGTTGCTGTATTCGCGTTGACCGGGGCAGGGCTCACGGTTCGGCAGGGGTGAGTGACGGGCACTTGTCGAGCAGTCGTTTCAGGGTTTTTTGGACGTCCTGTTTGATATTACTTTCCTTGGCGGTTTCGAGTTGTTTTTTGAGAGGATCGATGGAGCGGGTTTTTTTGAGGAGGATTTCCAAATTAATTTCCGCGGCGGTGCGGATATCGTTGTTGCGGGTGGACGTGACGAGGTTGAGGAAGGTGCTGAATGACTCGTCGCCCGCGGATTGGCGGACCGCCAGGAGCGAGCACACCACGAGTGTGGGTTGGTCGGATGAGGAGGCCAATTCTAACATGCTTGGCAGGATGACGGTCTGGTTGCGTTTGGCGAGGACCTTGCCGATGAGCAATTCCCGGGTAGTGAGCGGGAGGTCTGGGCGTTTGATGGCGAAATCGGCGATGCGTGAATCGAGGTCGGTTCCATCGGTGGCCTGTGCGAGGATCAAGACCTTTGCGATGCTTTGACGCCGGGTTTCCGCGTCTTTTTCGAGCAGGGATTCGAGCAGAAGCCGGAGTTTAGCGGCGTTGATTTTGATCGGGGTGGTTTCGGAAGCTTCTGCGGCGACGAGCATTTCCGTGAGGCTTGAGGCCTCGCGTTTTTCATTGATCAATTTCCAGAGGAAGCCAGCCGCGATGATCACCATGATGGCCGAGACCAGAGTGAAGATCCATTTTTGCGATGAGGAGAGAGGCTGATGCGGGGGTGCGGGACGGACGGTTTGGGTACGAGGATGGGATCGGGTCGCGGTGGCGGTGGCAGCGGTGAGATCGGCCGACTCGGATGAGGTTGCAGGCTGGGGGGCTTGGAGGTCGGGCAATTCTTGGGGAGACGTGTGGACGCTGGGTTTGCAACCCTCGGGGGGCGCGAGGGGTTGGGGGGTGGTATGAGTCAGGGCATCGGCCGATGGGGGCAAGGTGGCCACCGAGTCGGTTTGGCGGAGGGGG
>CAIYYV010000412.1 GCA_903930425.1 Akkermansiaceae bacterium
GCCAAAACCCTGGCGGCCTATATCGATTTGAATCCAGTCCGGGCGGGAATGGTCGAGGATCCTGCAGCGTATCGCTGGAGCAGTTATGGGGAGGCCATGGGCGGCGGGGCGTCGGGCGATGGGAAAAAGGCGCGGGCCGGCCTGGTCCGGGCGATCCTGGCACACAAGGGGTGCGAGGCGGATGCCAGGCATTGGGCAGGAAAAGTGTCGAAGGAATACCGGATGATGCTGTTAGAAGGGGCGGAGGAAAAGTTGGTGGAGCAAGTGAGCGCCACCGGTGAGTTGGAGGTTCGGGTGCTGAGGAAGGGGATGAAGAAACCGTTGGTGGACGCGGAGCGGGCGCAGTTAGAGAAGAGCCGCGATGTGGCGATGAGCCGGATGCTGCGCTGCCGGGTGAGGTATTTCACGGATGGGGCGGTGATTGGGAGCCGGGCCTTTGTAGACGAGGTGTTTCGGTCGTGCCGGGGACGGTTCGGCGAGAAACGCAAGGACGGCGCCCGGAAATGGCGCGGGGCCGGCACCGCCGCGGCCGGCACCCTCTGGAGTGCCCGGGATTTGCAAAAAGGAATCGGCTAAATGGCCCTTCCTCATTACAATCCGACCCTGACACTCACCCTTTTCAAGCAATGATCGAAGTGCTCAATCTATCAAAAACCTATGAAACTCCAGGCGAAACGGTACGGGTTCTGAATGGAGTTCGTCTGATCGTCGGCACCGGTGAGTCGATCGCTATCGTTGGGCCATCGGGCAGTGGCAAGACGACATTGCTGAATCTGCTAGGAGCTTTGGATCGTCCGGACTGCGGTTCCATCCGCATAGGCGGTCAGGACATCACTGAATGCACGCAAAAAGAGGCGTGGCAGTTCCGGAACCGCTCGCTGGGGTTTGTCTTCCAACAACATCACCTGCTGCCGCAACTTAACGTGCTAGAAAACGTGTTGCTACCTCGTTTGGCGGGCGGCTGGGAGGAACCAGCCGAAAAGACCGCGCTCCGTGCACGGGACTTGCTGAATCAAGTGGGATTAGCACATCGATTCAACCATCTGCCATGGCAGTTGTCCGGTGGTGAGAGGCTGCGAGTCGCGGTCGCGCGAGCCCTGATAAACCGGCCACGTCTGCTGTTGGCCGATGAGCCGACCGGATTGCTTGACGCGACGGCCGCGGGCCAGGTGGCAGACCTCTTGCTGCAACTCAATCGATCGGAAGGAGTGACACTGATTGTAGTCACACACAACCGCGAGCTAGCCCGGAGGATTGGAAAAACGTTTGAACTGCAGCACGGACGACTGGAGGAGGATCGATGAAATCAGGGTCCTTCGTGCTGCGCGGAATGTGGTTTTTTCGAACGTCATATTATGCAATTTTTGGAGGATCCGCGCTGGGCGCGATGGTTTTGTTAGGTGCGCTGATGGCCGGAGATTCGGTCAAGGAAACATTACGACAGGTAGCGGCAGCTCGCATGGGAAAAGTGGATTCCGTGCTATCAGGCGGAGACCGATTCTTTCGCGCAGCTCTCGCTGATGAGTTGGCTGCGGATCAAGTGGATGCGGCACCGGTGATGTTCGCAAAGGCAAGGGCGAGCATGCTCGGAAGCGGGCGGGCACTAGGCGACGTGCGGGTGTTAGGTGTGGATCGGCGTTTTTGGAAGTTCGGTCCGGATGAGGGGCAAATAGCGCCGCCGCAGGGCAGGGACTTTTTTATCAACGAGGCATTATCACAGAGATTGGAAGTGCAGCCGGGTGATGCGCTGGTGCTGCGCATTGATCCGTCCGGTTTGCTGGCGGAGGAAGCGCCATTGGCTGGCAAAGCCGCGAACGGGGTGATCCTTCGGGGTAATGTGAGTCGAGTTTGCGACGACAGGGAGTTCGGGCGTTTTAGTTTAGAGAACACGCAAGTGCCACAGCTGCTGGTGTGGGTTCCGATCGAGCGCCTGCAGGCCGCAATGGGGTTTCAGGGGAAGGCGAATCTGATGCTGACACGGGATCGACAGCAAAGGGGCACCAAGGAATTACTGAGACGGATCGCGAGTCGTTGCACTCTGGAGGATTATGGACTCACTGTGAACGAGGTGCCTCAGGCCAAGTCGTTAGAGATCCGCACCGCGAGGGTATTTTTTGACCGTCAAGTGGCCGCTGCGATTCGGGGTCGATTTCCTTTCGCGCAGCCGGTGATCACCTATTTGGCGAACACGATTTCTTCTAACGGAAAACAAACCCCGTATTCGATGGTGACCGCGACAGGGGCGGAAGCAGCGCCGTTTTTACCAAAGAAGTTAGACGGCGCGATGTTGAATTCCTGGGAAGCCGATGATCTTGGAGCGAAGGAGGGGGACGAAGTGCAGATTGACTACTACGCGCTGGAAAACGGCAGTCGTTTGGTGGAGCGCAGCATCAGGATGCCGGTGGCGGGTGTGATTCCGTTCACCGGGTTGGCGGCGGACCGCGGATGGATGCCTGATTTTCCAGGGGTGAAAGGAGTGGAAAAGGCGGCGGATTGGGAGCCCGGTATACCAATTGATCTCAAGCGGATTCGCGACAAGGACGAAGCCTATTGGGACGCGCATGGTGGGGCGCCGAAGCTATTTTTGTCGTTAGAGAAGGGTCGGGAATTATTTGGCAACCGCTTGGGTGAATACACCGCCATGAGATTGCCGATGGATGGATTGACATGCGAACAAGCCGTTGCCGGATTGCTGGAAACAATGAATCCGGGGCTTGGCGGGTTGGTCTTGAGGGATGTTCGCAAAGAAGGATTAGCGGCAGCGGCGTCGCCCGTGGATTTCGCCGGCTTATTTTTGGGCATGAGTTTATTTTTGATCGTAGCGGCGGTGGCACTGACTGCGATGTTATTCAGTTTCCAAATTGAGCAGCGCAACAGAGAGAGCGGATTACTGGCGGCGATCGGAATTCCAACGAGTCGGGTGCTGAGGTGGAGGCTGATGGAGGCGCTGTGCGTAGTGACGGCGGGCGGTGCTGTGGGGGTATTTCTTGCGACATGCTACACGCGTTGGCTGCTAGGAGTGTTAGAAACCCGGTGGAGCGGATCTGGAGCGTCACGACTGTTTCAATTTCATGTCGAGTTCACGACCTTATTCACAGGGTTGGCAGGTTTTGTGATGCTGATGATGGGGGTGATTTGGCATGTGACACGCAAGCAGGCGCTGCGCGCAGCGAGTCTGCGCTTGGAGGCTGGAAGTGAAGAGATGGACCGGCGGCCCGCATCGCCGTTACCGTGGTGGGCACTTGGATTTTCGGGACTTGGGGTGATGGCGGTGATCATGCCGCTCACAGGTCTGCTAGGGTCGGAAGGGGGATTTTTTTTCGCGGGGTTTGCTTTTTTACTGGCCGGGCTGGCCGCATATCGATGGACGTTGCGGCGCGGCGCGGCGTCGGTCATCGATGAACTCACTCCACAGCGATTGGCACGAGTGAATTGCAGTCGACGGGCGACGCGCAGTCTGGTGGTGGTTGGAGCATTGGCGAGCGGGGTGTTTTTGGTGGTGTCTGTGTCGGCGTTTCGAAAACACGACGGCGACGAGTGGCGGGATCGGAGCAGTGGCGCGGGAGGTTTTGCGTTTTGGGTTGAAACCATGAACATACGCCAAAGCGCTGGCGGAATCCATGCGTCGGACGACGTGTTAGACCTCGGAGCCGTTCGTGAACGATTTGGGCAGCAATTGGCATTCCGGGTTGGAGCGGGCGATGATGCGAGTTGCTTGAATCTCAACACTGTATTGCGACCCAAATTATTGGCGACGGACGTCGCAGTTTTGGCGCGGCTTGGGGCGTTTCCAATCAAAAAAGTGGTTTCAGGCTACGGGAAAAATTGGAACTCCCTCCGCGATGGCAGCGTCATGCGCGCATTTGTGGATGAAACCACACTGATGTGGGCGCTCAAAAAAAAGTTGGGTGACCAGATTTTGTATCAGGATGAATGGGGCCGGGAGTTCCCGATAGAGATTGCGGGGACGCTTGGCGGCACGGTGTTCCAGGGGAGTTTCGTGGTTGATGAATCACGGTATTTGGAGCGTTATCCGTCGGCAGCCGGTTCGAGGTTATTCCTGCTAGAAAGCGCCGGAAACCCGTTGGAAGGGCGCAGGGTGCTGCAGCAGGCGCTGTCGGATCAAGGGGTCGTTGTGGCGAGCACTAGCGAGCGTTTGGCGGCGTTGCATGCGATTGAAAACACGTATATTTCGATTTTTCAGGTGCTGGGCGGGCTCGGGGTGATTCTTGGAAGTGCGGGTCTGGGTCTGGTCACGGTGCGCAATTTGATCGAGCGGCGTTATGAATTTTCCATTTTGCATGCGGTGGGGGTTCCAGTTCAAGTTGCACGGGTTGTGTTATTGCTAGAAACAGCGGGGCATATTTGCTGGGGGCTCGGTGTCGGAGGACTGGCGGCGGTTGTTTCCATTTTTCCAACATTTTCGAGTGTTGGGGCAGGCGGGTCACTCGTGAGGATTGGCTTGTTGTTACTGCTGTTGGCAGCGACCGCCATGTTAGGGTCATGGTTGGCCATCCGTGGATTTTTAGCGGATCAACAGGGGGGACGATTTTTTTGCAATAAATTGGCGCATAGTGGCGTTTAAAGGGGCGATGAGCACCAACATGACACGGATCACCGAGAGCAGCCCATTGCGTCTGCTGATTTCACTAACGGGCCTGCTGATCGCGGGTCTTCCCGCGATTGGAAAAGACTGGCCACAATTTCGGGGGCCGCAGCTTGATGGCAAATCGACCGAAACCGGGATTCTCAAGAATTGGGACACTCAGCCACCAAATGGCTTTGGACTGCGGAGGGAATGGGTGCCGGCTATGGTGGTGTGGCCGTAGTGGGTGGGAAAATCTACACCACGGGCGACCTGAAAGACGGGCAGGGAGTGGTGGCGGTTGACGCAAAGGACGGCAAGGTATTGTGGGCCACGGTGTTGACCGAGGGGGCTCCGAAGCATGGGTTTGAAGGTTCTCGATGCACGCCTACCGTGGTTGGGGATCAGCTTTGGGTGACGACATCTAACGGAATGATCGCCTGCCTCAGCACCGCAGGCAAGGTGGTTTGGAAAAAACATTTCGATAAAGAATGGGCCGGGAAAATGATGTCCGGGTGGGGCTACTCGGAATCGGTTCTGGTAGATGGCAAGACGGTCGTCTGCACGCCAGGCGGGCCGACAGCGATGATGGTGGCGCTCGACAAGGACACCGGCAAAGAACTTTGGAAATGCCCGGTGCCCGAATTCGGCAAGAGCGGGAAGGCGGGTGCTGGCTACAGTTCGGTGGTGATCTCGATGGCGGCCGGGGTAAAGCAATATGTGCAGATGACCGGTCTCGGAGTGATCGGGGTGCGCGCGTCGGACGGGAAGTTTTTGTGGGGCTATGATCGTTCTGCGAACAAAGTGGCCAACATCTCCAGTCCGGTGATTGCGGGTGAGCATGTGTTCAGTTCCACGGCCTACGGGGCCGGCGCTGGCATGGTCAAGCTTGAAAAGGACGGCGATGGGGTAAAAGCCACTGAAGTTTACTTTCTAGCAGCCGATGTCTTACAAAACCATCATGGCGGCATGGTGCTGGTAGATGGTTACCTTTACGGTGCCCACAAGCAAAATGGCGGCGATCCTTTTTGTCTTGATGTCATGACCGGCAAGTTCATGTGGGGGCCGGTGAAAGCGCTCGGGGGCGGGTCGGCGGCGGTGACCTATGCCGACGGTCACCTGATTTTCCGTTATCAGGACGGTCTAGTGGCGCTGATGGAGGCGACGCCGAAGGAATTCAAGCCGAAAGGGTCGTTCAAGCCGGTGTTCCAAGAAAAGGAATCATGGGCTCACCCGGTGGTTTCCGATGGGCGGCTCTATCTGCGCGAGCAGAACAAGATGATGAGCTATCAATTATGAGGCGTTGTGATTTCCCGATATCCATTCAAGACACAGCCTCAAAAGATGATTCCTCCAAAAGCTAGACGCGTTTTATTTCCATCCCTTCTGTCAGTTTTCGGTAGCCTTCCGATCATTCCGTGTGCTGCCGATCCGTTGGCCACACTGGATCCGTTGGTGGTGACGGCGGAGCGGCCGTCGGGGAGCATTTTGTTAGGAAAAGAGTTGGATTTGTTCCAAGCGGATTCCGTAGCGGGATTGGCGGGCATCGCTCCTGGCTTTGCCGTGGTCACGAGTGACACGCGTGGTTTTGGGGATATCCTCAGCATTCGGGGCTCGGCCAACACTCTGTTTTTTTCACCGCCGGCGGTGGGGATGGTCGTGGATGACGTGCCAATGGGTGACACATGCAGCTACCCGTCTCAATTGTTAGAATTGGATCAGGTGAAGGTGTTACAAGGCCCGCAGGGGACAATTTACGGCCGCAATGGCGCAGCCGGAATGCTTGACATGACGGCCCGGAGACCGGGCGAGAAAAACGAGACCCGGCTCACGACCGATTTCGGGTCATATCAGGCATGGGGAGCCAGCCTGCGCACTGGCGGCCCATTGGGCGCGGGGTTTTCGCAGACATTTCAATTCTATCACCAGCAACGCGACGGGTTTGTCTATAATCCGACGCTTGGGAGAGCGACGGATGACAGGTCGCTCACGGGCGGGCTTGCCAACTTGTATTGGAAGCCGTCACCCGACACCGAGTGGAGGTTGCGCGTTGCTGCGGAGCGCGTGGATGACGGTGGCCAGCGCCTGAGTTTGTTAGGCAAACAGAATCCATACCGGGTGGAGTCGGACATTCCTGGTGAAACGGACATCGAGCGCTATCAGGTGTCGCTGCACTATACCAAGGACAGTCCGTGGGGACGTTTGAAATCCATCACCGCATGGCAGGGATGGAAGCTCGATCCGAGCATCACCGATCTGGATCTAGCGAACAATCCAGGGGTCGGAGCGAGTTCGACGATTGTTCAGGAC
>CAIYYV010000413.1 GCA_903930425.1 Akkermansiaceae bacterium
GCTGGGGTCGAAGCCAAGGTTGCCGCTGTGCGCGTAGATCAGGCCCGGCGCGTCCAGGCTGTAGCGGCCCATCATGCCGCCGATGGCGTAGGACACCAGTTCCTGCATGGTGTCTTCGCGGAAGCGGGTCTCCAGTTCCTCGCCGAAGCCCTGCGCAACGGACCACTCGTCATCCGTCAGTTTCTTGCCGTAGCGGTAGGCCGGGTTCACCGTCAGCGTGATCTGCTCGATGGGAACCTCGGGGGTGAGTTCGTCTGCCAGACCGTAGGCGTCGATGAAGAGGCGGTTGTTCTCCTCTTCGAGGCGCTTCATTTCGGCGATGGTTTGGCGGTTTTGGTCGGTCCAGGCGGTGTAGTTGGATTCGAGGGTGGGCGTGGGATCGGCGGAAGCCGTCAGGATGGGGAGGGATTTGAAGTCCCAGGATTGCTCGTAGACGTTCCAATCTTCGGTCGCGATAGAAACAGCGCGGAGAACCAAAGAGGAGACATCAACGTTTTCATTAATTGGTAGGTCGCCAAAATTGCCGGATTTAAAATGGAGCGTCGGGTTGAGAATCTGAGCAAACATCGTACCGAGATGCGAGTTGCAAAGACCCGCTGCGCGTATGATCACGTCTCTAGCTGCACCACTCCTAGAGAACGCGCACAGACCCGTCGCATCAAAAAGATAGCCCGCTGGATATAGGCGAACAGAGAGTCCTTTAGAGGTGATATCAGACCAGGTGAGAAATGAGCGAAAAATGAACTCCAGGTTAAAATTGTGAGCCCAGATCCGCGCTCCAGATGGATGCATTTTGGTTTGCAATTCGTGACCATCATCAAACCAGTCCACAAGGAACCAATTGTTACCGGCCCATTTTCGAAGTTCACCGCCTTTGTTGTAGGGAAACCAGCGCTTCCCCGTTTCCTGAGCAATAGTGCGATTCTCGCAGCCGAATCCAACATTCCAAATAGCCACCTCCGGCCAACAACGGACATATTGGTCGTTGTTTCCCGTGGCCATGCCTTCTCTCGGATCAAGCATCGACCCTGTAGATGGAAAGGTAACGAAAGCATCTCGCACAATCGGGCTAATCCAATAAGCCACTGGACTGCCTGGGATTTTCTTGAATTCCCCTTGCTCCGTGCCATCGAAGAGATAATCACCTTTGAGCAATGCGGCTTGTTTATCGTCCTCGCCGCCATGCAAAAGTTTGAAAAATAATGGCTTGTAGCCCTGTATTGCATGGTTTTTCAGCACAAACGTTGTGGCCTGGACCACCTCTCCAGAAATGCTCCCGAAAGCACCCGCGCCGAGGTGTGCCATCGTCCCGATAGTTTTAACCCGAAGCAAACGTTCACGCATTTTCTGGAATGACGATAGGAACATCCAGTTGTGCATCGTGACCATAGCGTTGTAACCAACATCTCTTGCCAAGAGGCAGCAGCGCTCGATGAAACAGGCGAAGAGGTTTTCTTTTGCATCGGGAAAGAAGTGCTTGGCGAAATTCTTCATCAAAGCATTCATTCCACCGCTTCCCATGTAAGGAGGATTCACCACCACCGCATCGTAAGGCGCCGCCAGCAGTTCGGCCTGCCGCACCAATGGTCCCAATCGATTGAGCACATCGGAGACAAAGAGATCCTGGCTGATTGCTTCGCTTAAATGCTTTAGTGCCGGCAGCTTCTCCGCCAACACCTCCGGCACCTGAATCAACGACCCAAACGTCGTCGCGTGCTCGAACAGCCGCTTCAACTCCGCAAGATCCCCCGGCTTCAGCCCGTAGTCGGCCAGCGTCACGCCCTCGGCCAGCCCCTCCGCATCAAACCCCGCGCTATCCACCAACGCCATCACATTGAGCGTCACCCCCCGCTCCAACAACCGCCGATCATCCGCCCGTCCCTTCATCATCAGCGCAAAGCCAGTCAACTGCGCCGCGCGCCCGTCGATGTCGAGCCCGAACAGGTTCTTCTCCAGGATCAGCCGCGCCACATCGCGCTGACGGTAGCCGCGCTCC
>CAIYYV010000414.1 GCA_903930425.1 Akkermansiaceae bacterium
AAGGAAGAAAGGATTTGGATTTTTTTGATTCTGAAAAACTTTGCGCCTTGGCGGCTTTGCGCGAAACACTCCAATCCGTGTGGATCCGTGTTCATCCGTGGTTCTCTTTTCTTGATTCGGGTGCGAAGAGAAAATGCGAACATCGAACCGAAGAGGAGGCTGTGTGGCCACGGACGTGGCGGCGCCTCATTCGCATCGACACTCATAGAGTGCCCCATCGACACTCATAGAGTGCCGCTACAAGCAGGCCACTCCTGCGCCCTCGCTCGCCAAGCCGCCGTGTGTTAGAGCGGCTGGGTGCTGCGCCAATGAGCCATGCGGTATTGGACGGGTGTCATCCGATGGTGTTTGCGCATCAAGGCGTTGAGATACTCGGCGTTGCCCAAACAAGAGACCCGGGCAATGTCACACAAGGACATCTGGCTGTGAACCAGCAGATCCATGGCATAGGCCAAGCGCACCCGGCGCAATTCCTGATCCACGGTCCGGCCGAGCCGTTCCTTAAACTGGATATCCAGCGAGGATCGTGACAATCCGACCCGCACGGCCAATTGAGTGGCCGTCAATCCGCGGGAAGCCTCGGCCCACACCAAGCGCACGGCAGTGGCCACGACCGGATGGTCCACCGCGAGCAGGTCGGTGGATTGGCGGGCGACCAACCCGAGGGGCGGAATGAGATAGCGCGACTGGTCCGGTGATTGGCCACGCATCATTTTTTCTAACACGCTAGCCGCTTGGTAGCCAATTTCAAAACAGTGATGCGGCACACTGGACAGCGGTGGGTCAACGAGTTCGCAAAGCAGTTCATCGCTACCGACGCCGATCACCGCCACGTCATTGGGGATGTGCAGTTCGGCGATGCGGCAGGCCTCAAACACGTTTCGGGCGCGCCAGTCGTTACAGGCCATGATGCCGACCGGCTTGGGCAAGTTGCGCAGCCACGTCACCAATTGCCTTTGCATCCTCTGCCAGTTGGAGTCCGTGATCTGGCCCGCGTTGAAGATTTCACAACGGTGGCCCGCATCCGCCAGGCGCGCGGCAAAGGCCTTGCCACGCAGGGCGCTCCAGACATTGACGCGGGTGGCTGTGTAGCCGCAATAGGCAAAGTGCTGCAACCCACAATCGAGCAGATGCTCGGCTGCCAGGCGTGCGATGCCTGCATCATCACTGATCACATAGGGAACGCCGCTGGATGCACTGTAGCCACCCGCACCGCCACCCACAGCGACCACCGGCTTGCCGACCGCGATGACCGCCCGGGCGATTTTAGAGTCGTCAAAATCCGCGATCATCCCGTCAAATCCCCACCTGAGAAAATTCGGAAGGCTGCGTTGGTGATCCACTTCAATATGGAGCGACCAATGTTTATGTTCCCGAGCGAACGCGGCTATCCCGCGCAAAATCCCCCGGTCATAGTGGCTCGCCATCTGCAGACTCAGGGCAATTTTTCGAAGAGGAGTCTTCATAACGAATCATTCGGCGTCAGCCCCGGTCGCATTTTCGGGCCGCAGGTTTTTCCCGCCACCGTTTTCGTGAAACGGGTGAGCATGAAGGAATGGGGGTTGACCGGACGGTCTCCAAGCACCGCCCGTTTGAACAACGTTTAGACCGTCCTGCACGGTGAGAGAACTAAGGTCAAGCAGGCTCGAGCACAAGTCGCGATTGAGGATTTCTAGGGAGATCCGATCCCGATTCGAAATCTCGGAAGGCACGCATGTTTTCCAGGGTGGTTTCCGGCGTGATTTCACAACCGGCGGAAATGATGCAACGGCCATTCGCCTCGCGAAATCCCTGCCGGACCGCAGAGGCGATCTGCTCGGGCGATCCGTTTTGAATCACCGAGACCGGATCCGCCTTGCCGGAAAAAACTTGGTGCGGCGCGAGCAGTGCTGTGAAGGGTGCCATCGAGAGCACGAGGTGGTCCACATCAATGATGTCCGCGCCGGTGGCGATCATCTCGGGCAGAATGGCGCTGGTATTGCCACAAATGTGAAGCTTGGCCTTGGCACCGAGACTGTGGATGTGATCCACCATCGCCTTCTCACGATCAAAGGCGAGCTCACGAAAAAGTGCCGGCCCTATTTGGGAAGCGAAAGCGTCACCAATCCCGATGCAGTCTGCACCGGCTTCCACTTGGAGCGTGATGAAATGCTTGGCAGCCTCGGTGATCATGTCCATCACCTGCCCGACCGTTTCCGGTTCATCTAAAAAATCGAAGGCGGCATCCGTTGCCCCACGGAGATCGGCATACTCGGCAATCGGGCCTTCCACCCAGCCGACGATAAAGTAACGGCTGCCGGTGGCCCGCTTGAATTCCCGGACTTCCGCGATCCGTCCGGCGGTGCGCCGATGGTCTTCTGCCTGATAGGGTTTCAGCGGCATCAATGCCTGCACACTGTCAAAATGACCCGTCTCCCGCGGCAAATCATTTTCCGGATACTCCACCGGAAGCCCAAACGCCGACGCCTCCGCGTAGGGATCCGACATCACGGTCACCCAATCCATGCCAAAATCCTCGGCGCACTGAATCATGGCGCGACATTTACTCTGCGGATCCAGACAGAAATCACGGTATTTCACACCCGCGTATCGGGCAGCCCAGCGCATGATGATGGGATGAAACGGGGGACGATCCACGCCCTTGCCGGCGAGGAAATCAAGAGTGCGTTGGCGACCGGTCATTGGGAAAGGGATTTGAAAGGGGTTGAAAGGGATTTGAAAGGAGAAGTGAAGGCCGATGGATGAATGGCGGCGTCAAAAAATGCTTATACGCCACATTAAGCACAAAAATTGCCCGGATGGCAACTGTGAGATATCTTACCGAAACTGTGAGATCTGATTGTTCCATCTCTGGCTCCTGTTGGACCCGCTCCATCGAGAGCGTCAGCCGTCGCCTGACCCGCTTGCACCAGCGCGTCCTCATTTCAAGCCATCCCAAGCCATCCCAAAAAATTTCATCAGCGATCATAAACGATCCGATCGGTCACGCCATAGGGTTAGGAATCGGATTCCACCACAACCAGACATACGCCTATCTATCGAACCAACCCGCATGAAAACCAAACACAACCGCCACCACGCCACTCTGTTCGCCGCCCTGCTTGCCTCCGCTTGCCCGGCCCTCGCTGAATCCCCGGCACCCGCCGCCAACGAGATCCGCCTCGGAAACGCCACTGTCACCGTGAGCGACAGCACCGGCGGTCAAGCCCCCACCAAGGACATCGACGTCAAGGCCCTGCTCAAAACATTGAATATCGAAAAACTGCTAGAGAACGTGAAGCTTGACGAAGATAAGATTGAGATTGGCCCCATCGTCAATGAGCATGTCAAAATCGTCATTGTCGGACCGGACGGCAAGGTCAAAGAAATCGATGGCGACGCCGCCACGAAGGCCGTCGACGTCAAGGCCCTGCTCAAGTCACTGAATATCGAAAAACTGCTAGAGAACGTGAAGCTTGACGAGGACAAGATTGAGATTGGCCCCATCGTCAAGATGCATGCCAAAATCGTCATTGTCGGACCAGACGGCAAGGTCAAGGAAATCGATGGCGAGGCCGCCACCAAGGACATCGACGTCAGCGCCCTGCTCAAGTCACTGAACCTCAAAAAATTGTTAGAGA
>CAIYYV010000415.1 GCA_903930425.1 Akkermansiaceae bacterium
GCATTGAGTGAAAACGCTTTGTCATTGGCTTTTCATGGTCCGCGCATGGTCTCGGCGGAGCGGGCTGAAGCCCGCGCTCCTTGTTAGAATCACCCATGCAGGCAAGACCCAAGGAGCGGCGGACTCTGGCCGCCGAGTGTGCAGGCATCGCCCATGATGCGCGCATGCACAGAGCAAACGCGCCTTTTCATGGAAGGCGTTCGCTCCCCTTATTTTCAGGTGCGGGCGACCTGTTCTCGATCCGTTCAGGGAGGCGTTGGCTAAAACTCAGATCTCACAGTTTGGTCAGCAGATCTCACAGTTGCTATCCGGGCGAATAATGTATTCTATTCGATCCATGAAGAATGATTCAAGCGCTGCCTTATTCCAGTTCCTCTCACACTCTAACTCCTTCGGTTCATTCGCTCCCCATTCTCACAAACCTCGTGTCCGTCTAACAAATCCACATCACCCGCAGAAACCAAATCCAATGAAGACAAAAATCCATCAAAAAATGCAGCGCATCGTACGTTCCAAGTCTTTGAGCGTTTTAATCGCCTCAATGGTTTTTGGACTTGGCTCAACACAGGCCGCCACCCTTTATTGGGACGGTTCGGCCGACGTCACTCTCAACTCCAGCGACAACACGAGCAGCACGGGGTTGAATTGGCTCAGCGGCGGCTTGTGGGATAATGGCACGGCCTCGGTCGCATTGGCCTCATGGACTGCGGGCGACAGCGCCGTTTTCGGTGGCTCCGCCGCAAGCGAAACCATCACTCTGGGGTCAGCCATCAGCGTGGGCAATCTCACCTTCGGCTCCGGCGGAGATGGCACTGGGACGAGCGCCAATGCCTACACTCTCTCCGGCAGCACCCTCACCCTGAGCGCGCCTTCGACGATCACGACTGCGCTGAATTCCAACACGACGATCAGCAACGTGCTGTCCGGCACGGGGGCCGGCCTGACCAAAGCCGGCGGCGGCACCCTGACCCTCACCGGTGCTGGCACCTACAGCGGTTCCACGACCGTCGAGGGCGGTGCTCTAACACTTGGCGATGGCAGTTCGTTGTCGAACACCACGGCGATTACCATCGGCACCGGTGCCACGCTCACCCTCGGCGGCAGCAGCAACAACCAGATCCAGCAAGGCTTCGCGGGCGTGCGCGACAGCGCCAATGCGGCCTCTCTAGCGATCAACGGCACCCTCGCCGTCGGCTCCGCGGCCCATACGATGTATGCTTGGACGATTGGCATGACCGATGGCACCCTCTCCTTCGCCAACGTCAACGGCTACTTGTGGATGCCAAACCGGACGATCACCTTCAACGGGACGAACACGATTTCGGGCACCAGCACCTACGGTATTTACGTTGCATTGAGCAACGTGACCTTCGACACGCCGACCGCTGTCGACAACGTCACCGTCTCGGTCCCGGTGTCCGGCACCGGGGTGACCAAATCCGGCGCTGGTACGCTCACCCTGAGCGGTGCGAACAGCTACACCGGCGCCACCACCCTTAACGGAGGCACCTTGAATTTCTCCAATGGCGGAATGAACGGCGGCATCACGATCAACGCAGGCGTCTTGGATTATTCCGGTAGCGCAATCGGTGGCGCATCCTCCGTCACGATCCATAGCGGCGGCACCCTGCGCGTGCATGGATCGAACAATAAACTCAGCATCACCGGTGCCTGGATCGTCGATGGCGGCACCCTGGCCGTTACCGATGCGACAGCACATACGATCGCAGCAAGCGGGATCACGCTCAGCAATGGTGGCACGCTGGCCGCTTACAGCACCGGCAATTCCGGCAATGGCTCGTTCTTTTTCAACGCGGCCAAGACGATCACGGCGAATGGAGCGAACAACCAGATCACGGGCGGCACCTACGCCCTCGGGATGGACGCCCCGATGACCTTCAGTACGCCGCTTGACACGGATGCCCTGACGATCTCCGGCAATCTGTTCATGGGCGGCAGCCTCACCAAAAGCGGCCTCGGCGCGCTGATTCTATCAGGAACTAACACTTACACCGGCGCCACAACGATCAACACAGGAACCCTTAACCTGACCGGCCGGATCACCAGCGGATCAAGCAACTTCTCGATGAGCGATGACACGTCACTCAACGTCACCGCAGGTGGGGCCACGCGCGCGATCACCACCACCGGAACCATGACGGTCGGTACCGCTTCCGGCAGCAACACGCTCACCTTCGCAGGGCTCAGCAGTCCGTCCGTGGCACCCATCAGCGTCGGCACGCTCTCGATCCAAAGCGCAGTGACCGTGAACATCGCCAACCTCAACCCCGTGGTGGGTCAGTATCCGCTGATCCTCTGCACTTCCGCGACGGTGAACTCGTTGACCTTGGGCACCCTTCCCACCGGAATCACCGCCAACCTGGTGGATGATACCGCCGGCCCCACCCATTCGATCTATCTCAATGTCACCGAGATTGCCGTGCCCATTGTGCTCTGGACTGGAGTGACAAGCAGCGATTGGGACATCGACACCACCAGCAACTGGACCGTCGGCGGCTCGCCTTCCAATTATCTCGAGGGCGATATCGCCGCCTTCGATAATACCCCTTCCAACACCACGGTCAGCCTCGCCACACCGGTCAATCCGGCCAGCGTCACGTTTGACAACGACGCGTCACACAACTACACCCTGGGCGGTAGCGCGGGCATTGCGGGTGACACCGGACTCACCAAGTCCGGCGCAGGCACGCTGACTCTAACAAACACTAACACCTATACCGGTGGCACCATTGTCAGCAGTGGCTCCGGTGCCCTCGTGTTGGGCGACGGGACTCCCGGAAATGACGGGACACCCGGCACGGGAGAGATCACCAACGACGCCACCGTCACCTACAACCTCGCCGGCGACCAGACCCCGGGATATGCCATCACCGGGACCGGATCGCTGGTCAAGAGCGGCGGCGGCACCCTCACCTTCTCCAGCGCCAAGACCTACACCGGCGGCACCACCGTGAATGGCGGCACGCTCTCGCTGTCTGGCGCGGGTGGCGGCACCGGCGTGATCCGTGGCAACCTGACGATCAACAGTGGCGGCGCCGTCTCCGCCGATACCGGCAGCGGCAACTGGGCGCTCGGATACGGCAGCGGCACTGCGGTGAGCACAATCGTCCTCAATGGCGGCACCCTTCATTTCGCCACAGCAGAGGATAGTGGCACGGCGGCGCAGACCATCACGATGACCGGTGGCGCGATCACCGGGCAAGCTTGGGATTGGTATTTGGGCCTCACCACCACGCCCACGCTTTACACCCTGGCCACCGACACGACCGCGGTCATCAGCAGCAACCTGAGACCCCGTCTTGGCGGCACCGGCACGCTCACCTTCGACGTCGCGGCCGGCACCGTGACCGATGGCGCTACGCCGGGCGTGGATCTGCTGATTAGCGGACCGCTGAGCTATTACTTGGACGGCGGAGCCGCGATCATCAAGGCCGGCGCGGGCGTGTTGCAACTTGCCGCCAACAACACCTACACCGGCAACACCACGATCCTCGAGGGAACCCTCACCCTGACCGGCCGGATCAGCAGTGGCGCAGGCTCCTTCTCCATGAGTGATGATACGTCACTCAATGTGACGGCGGGCGGAATCAATCCGGCGATCACCACCACCGGAACCATGACCGTCGGCACCGACTTCGCGAACCCTGCCGGGATGAACACAATCACCTTCGCCGGGGTCAGCAGCACTTCAGTGGCACCCATCACCGTCGGCTCCCTCTTCCTTGATAGCCCGGTCACCGTGAACATTACCAGCGTCAGCCCTGCGGTCGGCCACTATCCGCTGTTCCAATACACCGGCACTTCCACGGTTTATAATATGTCCTTGGGCACTCTGCCGTCCGGAGTCACCGCCACCCTCGTGGACGATGTCGACTCCAAGTCCATCTATCTCGATGTGACCGCAGTGCCCGCCTCCCTCGCCCTGTGGACCGGCGCGAACAGCAGCGCGTGGGACATCGACACCACGAGCAACTGGACCGTCGAGGGCTCGCCTTCCAATTATCTCGAGGGATATGTCACCACGTTCAATAATACCGCTTCTAACACAACTATCAGCCTCGACGTGCCCGTGAATCCGTCCATCGTCACATTTGATAACGATGAGGCACACAACTACACCTTGAGCGGTAGCGCGGGCATCGCCGGAAGCGCCGGACTCACCAAGTCCGGTGCGGGCACGCTGACCATGATCAACGCGAATACCTACACCGGCGGCACCAC
>CAIYYV010000416.1 GCA_903930425.1 Akkermansiaceae bacterium
TAGATTAACCGATTTTCAAAAAAACACAATCGGAAAAAAGCCCGTTCTCATGTTCGAGGTTTGGACATCTAGAAAAAACTGGTATGTGTATTTTTTTATGACAAAGCTACCGAATGACGTCCCCAAGAACACGATGGATCTATCTTTTAATTTCGTTGAGTGCCGTGCATTGCACGCAAGCGGCCGACTATGTTTGGACCGGCGCGAAGGATAACGACTGGCACACGGCAGCCAACTGGAATCCGTCGACCGGTGTGCCCGGCAAAGGGGACCATGCGATTCTTTCCGGGTTCAGCAAAGATGTCACCCTCCACCTCAGTCGGGAGACGCCGGTTGGGGCGCTGACATTTGATCCGCAAGAACCCGTAGCGTGCACGCTCGAAGGCGAGGCCTTGGTGCTGGGTGACGGCGCGAAAGTGCACTTCAAGACACAGCGCAAGGTGGCAAAGAACGGTTCGCAGACGATTGCCTGCCCGATCCGCTTGTCGGGGCGTGTGGAGTTTCGCAATGACAATCGCTGGTATCTCGGGGCGGAACGCCTGATTCTTTCCGGGCTCATCAGCGGGGCGGGTGAATTTGTGGTCAATGGTGTGCCCGACGGCACCGTGGTGGTGAGCGGCGCGAACACGGGCTATACCGGCACGGTGGTCATCCAGACTGGCACGTTTTTCATGGCGAACAACGACGCGCTGGGCAGTGGACCGAATCCCGTTCGTCTGTTAGGTGGAGAGTTGAATTTGGGATCGAGAGTCACTTGTAGGCGGAGCATTGCGGTGGAAGCCAACGCGATCTGGTCGGGTCAGACCTATTGCGCCATGAGTGGCACTGTCACGGTCAGTCCCGACGTGACGTGGCGGGTGAGAAATGGCGGCGGGTGCCCCACCACCTTGTCGGGAAAACTCGAAGGTGCTGGCAATGTCCTTTTTGGAAAGGGAACCACGCTTGCCGGAGACCACATCAACACGCTCACCGGCGTGATGACCATCGCAGGCGATACGCTCTTGAATAAACCGAAAGGCGTGACGTTTGCTGCGGGGCCGCTCGTGATCAGCGGGCTTTTGCAATGGAAGTCGGATGACCAGATCGCAGACCAGGCACCCCTGACCTTCAATGGCAAGGATCCGGAACTGCGGTTGAGCGGTCACAGCGAAACGATGGGCACGCTGGATGTGCAGAGTGATGCCACGATCGACGTGGGTGCTCGCAGTGCCCGGCTTGTTTTTGCGGACAGCAGCAGCAAGACGTGGAAGCCCGGAAGCGCCCTGATCATTCGCGGCATCGGCAAGGAGGCCGGAACCATTTGTGTTGGCACCACCGGCAAGGGGCTCACCGCCGGGCAATTGGCGCAGATCGGCTTCCGCGATCCCGAGGGACAAACGCCCGGCACCTACACGGCCGCGCTCACCCCGAAGGGCGAGTTGGTGCCAACCGCCACGCAGGTGAAGGCGGTCGACCTGTTAGTTGACATGTCGCCCAAGGCCTACGAAGCGCGCCGGGTCATATATGATGTTCCGGGCATCGAACGGCTCGGTGGAGGTGACACACCGCTCAAGCAAGGGATGGTCATTTCTGTTTTTGGCGATTCGATCACCTGGGGTGGCGGGCTTGTCAAAACCCTCCGGGACGGCATCGCGGCCGGCGCAGGAACCAAGGCTTTGGGTATCCGCGTCATGAATCACGGCGTGAACGGTGCCGGCGTGCAGACGATTCGCGATGGACAAGATTCCAAAAATCATGCGGGCGGCACGAAACCCGAGCCCTTTGCCCAGACCCTTGCCGCCGACAAGTCGGCCGTGGCCGTGATCTTTATTGGCGTCAACGACGTGTGGTGGAAAAAGAGCACGCCTGAGCAATACGGCAAGATGCTGCGAGAACTGGTGGATCAGGCCAAGGCGAACAAGACGATTCCCGTGCTCGCAACGCTCGCCTTGCTCAAGGATTCCCCTATCAAACCGAACCCTCAATGTGACGTCTACGCCGAGGTCATGCGCGGCGTCGCTCGTGAGACCGGCACCGCCTTGGTGGACTTGCGCAAAGCCTTCATGGCCTGCCTCTCCAACGAGGCCATCACCGTGTATCCCGGTGGCCGTTGGACCTGTGACGACAAGTGGCTCAATCACGACGGGGTCCACACGACCGGTCGCGGCGACTCGCTGCTTGCCAATCTGATCGCACAGGGGATCTTTGAGGCGCTGGCCACGCGACGGTAGTGCCTCGTTTTGAGGAGAAAGGGCCTCGGAGCACAGCACGCATGGGTTTACTGAAAGTGCTTTGCAACCGTGCACGCTACGGCCTCTCGACCATCGCGCGGAGAAATCCTTGGGTCGGCAATCCGTCCGAACCATTGAGGCCGAAGCTCACGTAATGATAGCCCTCCGGGGCGGCAGACATGCCGGGGTCAAACTGAAGCGGTGTGACCGGTGCCGTCCAATCCGTGAGATCGGCGCTGCCTTGGATCGTGTAATTCAGACCGTCCACTGTGGCATCGGCAACCACAGGGTTGCCGGAGTTGGAGAAAGTGACGCCATTGCGCACCGCGACGGTTAGGATCATTTGTTTGGCACCACCGGCACCGGAACTATCCGCTTGGATGCCGAAGATGAGGCCCTTGAGAGTCGGATCGCTTGGGTTGCCGCCAAAGGCGAATTCCACGAGGTTGCTGGCCCCGTCGCCGTCCGGGTCATCGGTGGCACCTTGTTTGTCGGCCGGGATGGCGAAATCGGTGGACTTGATCCAGTGGGTGTAGGCATCGGTAAGCGTGATATTGACGTAATTGCCAGACTCAGTCCCGGCGACGTTGGTGCCCTTGGTGGTCGCATCGTAATCGATGGTCCAGATCTTGTCCAGGAAGCTGAAGAACGAATTGTCTGTTAGAGCCGTGGATTGATAGGTGAAAAGTCCGCTGTTCCACAATCCGGTGGTGTAGTTCAACAATGAGAACACGGTCCCTGCGTTAAAAGTTCCTGTGCCAAGATCCGTTAGACTCAGGGTGACGAGGCCACCCAAGGACAAGGCACCATTGACGACATGCAGGTCGGCACCCACGGTGGGCGAGACGCTGGAATTGACATCGTATTGATAGGTTGATTGGTTGGCCAAGGTCAGGTCACCCGAGGTCAGCACGCCGATGGACGCGCCCGGAGAAAGCACGCCGGTGACGTTGACCGCGCCGGCAATCGAGCCGGTGCCGCCTAGGGTCGCGCCTGCGGCGACATTGAGTTCGCCCATGCCGGTGTTCGAACCATTGACCTGCAGCGTGCCTGCGGTGACCGTGGTGAATCCCTCATAACTGTTAGTTCCATTGAGCGCGAGCATGCCGCTGCCCATCTTGGTCAATGAACCGGTGCCGCTGAGGTCGCCTGAGTATTCGGTGTCCGTGTTGTTATTGCCGACGCTGAGTGCCACTGCATGGGGCGTGGCGGCATTGTCCTGGAGCACCACATGGTTGCCCTTCTCGCCGGCCAAGCCGCCCAGCGTGAAGGCGTGCCCGCTCACCGCGTTGTCGAGGATCAAGTGGCCACCGTTCAGGATCAGCGTGCTGTTTTGGAGCGCGTTGCCATTGGCCACCTGCAAGGTGCCCGCAGTGACTGTGGTGGGACCGGCATGGGTGTTGGATTGAACCAGCACGGTGCTGCCGCTGCCATTCTGGTTGAGCGCGACCGAACCAGTGAGCTGCGGCAGGAAGACATAACTGTCATCCGTCTGGTTGAGGTTAACGATTGCCGTGCCTGCGCCACCGCTCACTTGCGCCGCATTAAGCGTGCCGGCGGCCTCCCCGCTGTCGATATTGAGTGTGCCAAAACTACCGGCATTTTTCGCGAGGGTCAGGGTTCCCGTGCCGTTTCTGCCGCCCACATGCACAAGGCCCCAATTCCGGAGGGTCAGCGTGCCGCGGCCGGCATCACCCACAGTCATGTCGCCCAGCGAAACAATGCTGCTAGGCAGCAGTCCATCCACCGTGAGCGACGCGGTGGTGGCGCTGCCGGCGCTATCCACCGTGATATGGCTCGTTTTTGAAATCGATCCGCCGCCCTGAACGATGACTGCGCCTTGGGTGATCAGGGTGGCTCCCTGATAGCTGCTTTGACCGGTGAGCGTGAACGTGCCGCTGCCTTCTTTTGTGAGGCTGCCACTGCCGGTCAGTGCGCCCGCATAAAGCGTGTTCGCATCGTTGTTGCCGACGCTGAGCGCCACGGCGTGAGGCGTGGACGCCTGGTCTTGCAGGGCAATGGTATAGCCGGTTCCCCCATAACTCGAGGCCAGGCCGCCCAGAGTAAAGGCGTGCCCGCTCACCGAGCTGTCGAAATGCAAGGCACCACCGGCCAGGTGCACCGTGCTTTCTTGCAACGCGAGTGAATTCTTCAAAAGCAAGGAACCGGCGCTCACGGTGGTGCGGCCCGTGTAAGTATTGGCGCCGGCGAGCGTGAGCGTGCTGATGCCGATCTTATCTAACGAACCCGCGCCGCTCAGGATGCCGGTGTATTCGGTGCCGGTTCCGGAATGGTCATTGCCGATGCTCAGCGCCACGGGATTTCCGGCATTGTCGTGCAGGATGATATTGCAATCCGCGCCTGTCACTAGGCCACCGAGGGTGAATGCGTGCCCGCTCACCGTATGGTCGAATTCAAAGTTGCCACCGCTCATGCTCAGCGTGCTGTTCTTTAGAGCGAGTGCATGCGCCAATGCCAGCGTGCCGGAACTCACGGCGGTTATGCCGGTGTAGGTGTTGCCACCCGCAAGTGTCAGCGTGCCAGCGCCCACTTTGATCAAGCGCCCGCTGCCGCTCAGGACGCCGGCATAGGTGCTGTCGTCACCGTTGTAGCCGACACTCAGCGCCACGGACGCGCCCTCATTGTTTTGCAGCAAAAGATCGTAACCCGCGCCCGCTGAGCTTGCCGCCAGGCCGCCCAGGGTGAAGGCGAGCCCGCTCACCGAGCTTTCAAAAATCAAGCGGCCGCCGGATAGATGAACCGTGCTGTTATAAACCGCGTATTGATCGGCCAGGTGCAGGGCGCCTGCATCAATGTGCGTGTTTCCAGTGAATGAATTCTCGCCACCCAGCACGGTGGCACCGCTGCCGATCTGGTTGATTGTGATATCTCCTTGGATCAATGGGTCGAAGGTGTGAGATGACTCATTATGATTGAAATTGATAGTGCCACTTCCTAACAAGGCGGAATCGACCGATCCGACATTGAGCGTGCCTGCTGCGCCGCCAGCGCCGATATTGAGCGTGCCTCTGCCAGGCAACGAACTGCCCAAAACCAAGCTGGTAGATGAAAAGAGGCTTCCATCATCCACCTTCACGCTGCCATCTTCGCTAATGGTGAGTGTGGCATCGCCACCGATCGATCCGGACTGTGAAGTGACCGAGCCACCCTTGGTGACAATGACCTTGCCATCATTCGCGATATCGAACGCGCCGCTGCATGTCCACGACGAGTCCTCGTCTGTCACCGTCACCGTTGCGTTACCGATTGCGGCACGTTCACTCTCGACTTTGCCACCATGGATGACGTCCAAAGTGCTCCCACCGATGATATTGATCATGGAGCCGATTTGTTGGAAAAGGCCGGCCGTGCAATTCAATGTGGAGCCCTTGCCGTCCACCGTCACGAACCCTTGTCCTGTGTTACCGATATAGCAGGATACAGCCTTTACTTCGCCGCCATCCGTGATGTTCAGAATGCCCGTTCCACCATACCCGACATTCAGGATATTGAGCATCGTCGTAAATTCCAATTGCGAGCCATGACCGACGTTGACGGTCCCCTGTGACCCGCCTTGGAAGCCAACGTAACCCATGGTTTCAACCTTCACGGTGCTGTGGTCGGTGAGATTCAAGGTGCCGGTGCCGGAGTATCCGACGTTGAAGTCATCTAACATCCCAACGATCAGAGTCTGATTGCAAGTCATCGTGGAGTTGTCCAAGGTGAGTGTGCCGACCGCGCCGTCGTCCTCGCCGATGGTGACACTGCTGTTGGTCTCGATGCTGCCACCGCCGGTGATCCTCAAGGTGCCGGTGCCTGCACGTCCCACGCGGAGATCGTTGTCGGCAACCCACGACGCGCCGTCGACGGTGGCAAGGCCGTTAGATCCCGAATCGTGGCCGATGTAGACTTTGGCCGTATTGTGAACAATGCTGCCATTGTTGATGTTCAGGGTGCCGGTGCCGGCATGCCCCACACTGAGGTCGTCATAGGTCCACCAGGACGCATGGTTGACGGTGATAAGTCCGTTAGATCCCGTGTCGTGGCCGATGTAGGCCTTGTTGTTCACCACGGCAAAACCATGGTCGATGAGGGATAAGGTGCCGGAACCGGAATCGCCCACTGTGAGGGATTCCGTTGTGATGTTGACAGTGGTTTGATCGTCGCTGTTGATGGCGCGTCCACTGACCATGAGAGTGGCACCCGGGATACTGCTGTTCACGGTGATGCTATCGGTTTGGGTGATCCCATTGCTACCGGTAACGAGCAGGGTGCCGGCACTCACATGGATGGATCCGCTATATGTGTTGTTCGCGGTCAGGGCGAGTGTGCCGGCACCGACCTTGGTGAGCGAAGCGCCTGACACCCCGCTGGCGAAGGTCACGTCGTTGCCGAAAGTGTCGAGAGTGGCCGTGTGGTCACCAATCTGCAATCTGCCGGATAGATCCTGGGTGTTACCCGTCAGCCATTGCAGGCAGGCATTGCCGGCAAAGGCCACGGTGCCGGCGGTGCCGAGTGCGCCGTTCGCGAAAGCCAGCGTGCCTTCATTGAGGGTGGTGCCGCCGCTGTAAGTGTTAGGATCTGCTAGATAGAGTGTGCCCGCGCCGGTTTTGGCGAGCGCGCCCGTTCGATTGCTGCCGGTTTGTATGGTGCTGGTGAAGATCACATCGTTGTCATTGATGTCGAGGGTGGCCGTGATGCCGTCGTCGATTTTCAACCGGCTTGATAGATCCTGCGTGTTGCCATTCAGCCATTGCAGGCAGGCGTTGCCGCCGATGGTCACCGTGCCGGTGCTGAGCGATCCGTCCACGAATGCCAGTCTGCCGGCATTGAGGGTGGTGCCGCCAGTGTAGGTGTTCGCGCCTGTTAGAACGAGCGTGCCAACGCCGGTTTTGGCGAGTGCGCCCGTTCGATTGAGGCCTGTTTGCAAGGCGCTGCTCAAGGTCACGGACTGGCCTGAGATGTCGAGGGTGGCCGTGATGCCGTCCTCGATTTTCAATCGGTGAGAGAGATCCTGCGTGTTGCCGTCCAGCCATTGAAGGCGGGCGTTGCCGACGATATCCACCGTGCCGGTGCCGAGCGCCCCGCTGGAGAAAGCGAGCGTGCCGGCATTGAGCGTGGTGCCGCCGGTGTAGGCATTGGTGCTTGTGAGGGCGAGTGTGCCCGCGCCGGATTTGGTGAGCGCGCCCGTTCGATTGATGCCGGTTTGCAAGGCGCTGCCGAAGGTCACGTCGTTGCCTTGGATGTCGAGGGTGGCCACGATGCCGTCGTCGATTTTCAATTGGCTGGAGAGGTCTTGCGTGTTGCCAGTCTGCCATTGCAGGAAGGCATTGCCGGCGATCGCGACCGTGCCGGTGCCGAGTGCTCCATTGGCGAAAGCGAGGGTGCCGGCATGCAGGGTGGTGCCGCCGGAATAACTGTTAGATGCGGTCAGGGTGAGGGTGCCGGTGCCGATCTTGGCCAGGCTGCCGCTGCCGCTCAGGTCACCCGCATAGAGGGTGTTTGCATGGTTGTTGCCGACACTCAGCGCGATGGCGTTCGGTTCAACCGCGTTGTCCTGAAGCTGCAGGGAATTTCCCGCCTCGCCGGCCAAGCCGCCCAGGGTGAATGCGCGATCGGTCACCGAGTTGTCAAAAACCAGGCCGCCACCCGCCATGACGAGGGTGCTGTTGTGAAGTGCAGCGGAATGCAAGAGTTGCAGCATCCCGGCACTCACGGTGGTGGCCCCGGTGTGGTCGTTCGCGGTGCCGAGTAAGAGTGCACCCTCGCCGGTCTTGGTGAGGGCACCTGTTCGGTTGCTTCCGGTTTGCAAGGCGCTGGAGAAGGTCACGCAGTTGCCCAGGGTATCGAGAGTGGCCGTGACGCCGTCGTCGATTTTCAATCTGCCTGATAGATCCTGGGTATTGCCCTCCACCCATTGCAGGCTCGCGTTGCCGACGAAGGCCACCGTGCCCGAGGAACCGAGCGCCCCGTTGGTGAAAGCCAGCGTGCCGGCAGTGAGGGTGGTGCCGCCGGTGTAGGTGTTCTCACCTGTGAGGGTGAGCGTGCCCGCGCCGGTCTTGGCGAGCGCGCCCGTTTGATTGCTACCGGTTTGCAAGGCGCTGGCGAAGCTCACGTCGTTGCCATGGGTGTCGAGGGTGGCAATAACGCCGTCCTCTATTTTCAGTCTATCAGATAGATCCTGGGTGTTGCCTGTTAGCCATTGCAGGTTCGCGTTGCCCGCGAAGGCCACCGTGCCGGTGCCGAGTGCTTCGTTCGCGAAAGCCAGGGTGCCGGCATTGAGGATAGTGCCGCCGGTGTAGGTATTCACCTCTGTGAGATTGAGCGTGCCACTGCCGGACTTGGCGAGTGCACCCGTTCGATCGCCTCCGGTTTGCAGGGGGCTGCCGAAGGTCACGTCATTGCTCAGGGTATCGATGGTGGCAA
>CAIYYV010000417.1 GCA_903930425.1 Akkermansiaceae bacterium
AAGTGTCCGCAGTGCAGGCCGCGGTGGCCGCGGGGCGTCTCCTGGTCGCCGAGCGCGGCCTGCTCGTCAATGCCGTCGTGATTTCGCGGCCGCACCCGGATGTCTATCGCGAAATCATTTAACTTAGTTCCGACCCCGGCGGCAGAATCTTCGAGAGCCAACCCAATAGGAATCCTACGGGCGAGAATGAAGGAGGTGTGAAGTGAAACTGAAAAGATTAGGGTCTGTTAGGATCCACTGCTTCGCCTTGGATCGTACCGACCAAACCTTGCAGCCTCGATGCAATCCAATTGTTCAAGCTATCTCCATCATCACTGCTCAATTCCACCAACCGACGATGCAGGATTGGATCGACTCGCAATAGGAAACGCCCCGAATACGGTTTGTCTGGATCCTCTCCGCGGCTCCTGCAGAACTCAAGGTAATCGTCAATTGACTCTTGGAACGCAGTCTTGAGTTCGTCCACCGTCCTGCCTTGAAAAGTTACCACATCCCGGACGCCCGTGACCTCCCCATGGAAGATCTCCGCCGCATCATCGAAACGCACTGAGCCCCGATATCCCTTGTATGTCATCATGGTTGAATCCCTGCTTCGGTCAATAATCGCCTCAATGACTTCACCGCTCCCTTGTCGGTTGTCGGCTGAGGATGAGGTCGATGAAAAACCGCCCTCACGCCATTCAGCGCAATCCGGACTCTGGAACCACGACCTTCGGAGAGTTCGGCGCCAAGCGCTCCCAAAAGGGCTTCGATCTCTGCCCATTGGATCGACGCTGGCACTGGATTCTTGAAAATCCCGGCAAGAGTGTCACGGTGACGGTTGTTCAACGAGGAAGACGATACCAGATCACGGTATCAACGCAAGGCTTTTTTCCTGCTATCCGGAGTTTTTCGCTATTGCCGGATCATTGGATTTCAAGCCGTATATCCTCGGAGTTTCCGCGGAGTTCCGGGGCATACATGGCGGAGGCGGTGGCGGGAAGGGCTTTATAGATGCCGGGAGCCTCGGCGCGGAGTTGATAGCGCAGCGTGTGGGTTCCACGCGGCAGGGCGCGGATGAAGAAGTCCACCGTCTGGTCGCGCGGTTCCATGTAGGCGCTCCATCCTCCATCGCCGGAGATATACCCACTCAACGCATCGAGCGCCTCGAAGCCCGCGGCTTTGGAGTCGGAGAAAATGAGGTATTCATAGTCGTTCTTGCTATCTAACACGAGTTCCACCTCGATGCGATCGCCGGACTTCACGGCCGCACCGTCGGCCAGCGGTTCGCGGCGGAAGCGTTCGACCCGTTGTTTGGCGATCAGTCCGGTGGCGTCGGGCACTTCGGTTTCTTTTTCCAAGGCGACCAGTTTAGATACTTTGCGTTGCACTTTCACTTCCAGGCCCGCGGCGCGGAGTTTATCCTCGAGCGTGAAGACTTCGAGATAGGCATTGGCGTAGAGTGTCCCCTTGCCGGACTTCCTGAGTTCAACCGCATGTTTTCCGGTGGTGACGGCCTCGCCTGATAGGACGACGGTGCCATCGAATGAGAAGAGGTTGTCACGGTTGATGGTCACTTCCCTGAGTGATTTTCCGTCCAGTGTCACTTGCACCTTCATGTCAGGTACGTCCTCACCGCTGGCCTTGAAATACGTGGCGATCGCCTCGATGGCATAGGCCGTGTCCCGGGTGGACTCCCAATAGGTCGCGTGTTTGCGGTTGTTCACCAAGTATTTGACCAAGCCTCGGGTGTCGGGGTCGTTCGGCTTCACGGCAGACAACAATTGGAGATACCATGCATGGGCCTCGACCTCACTGCCATACCAGTTCCACCAATAATGGTCATTTTTCAGGTCCAGGTAGGCGGTTTGGTTTTCGGCATCGCGCTTGAGGAATTGGGCGATCATTTTCATCAACTCGTCGCGGCGGGTCTCGTCACCCTTGCGGTGGTGCTCAAGTCCTAACAGGCATTTGGCATAGACCGGCAGCGCGATGCGGTCCCGATAGAGGAACGCGAGCATCGGCTCCGAATCGCGCGCGGCCCCACCTAACACCATTCGGACGAACGCATCGACCGCATCGCACTCCGATTTCTCAGATTCGTGAGTGGGTTTGATGGCCTTGCCCTCCTTGCGCAGCGCCTCGCGCTCGACATGCAGTTGGAGTGCCGCAGTTTGTTTGCGTTCGTAGGCCATCAACCAGTTGACACCGGCATTGAGCATGGGATCGGGGATGACCGCGCCGTTCGATTTGGCGACGAGCAGGCCGTGCACCACCACCGCAGTGGTATGCGGATAGGACGTCTCACCGTAGCCGGAGAACCAGCCCCAGCCGCCATCGGAGTTCTGCATGGACATGAGTTTGTCCACGCCGGCGGCGGCCATTTTTTCCATTTCTAACTCATCAAACACGGGGTTCTGCTGCCACTGCTTCCACTGTGCCGCCCGCTCGCCGGCAAGGCCGAGTTCCTGCGGATTGAGGTTCGTGCGCTTCGCTTTCACTTCCGCCAGGTTGATCTTGAGATCCCTGAGCATGCGCTGGGCGATGACGCCGGGCACAAAGCGGTTCAGCGTCTGCTCGGTGCAACCATACGGATAACTTGCCAGATAGGGAATCGCATCGACCACCGCGCCGGCGATGCTGGGCGAAAACCGCACGGTGAGTTTCGATTGATCCGGCCGCCGTTGTTCCGGCACCTCCATCAGAATGCTGGCGGATGCCTTGTCCGGTTCCACCGCGCGGCTCCATGCATCCTGGCGCAACATCCCGTGCACCCGCACCGGTAGCTTGCGCTCAACCGCATCCCCATCGTCACCAGCGTCGGCACGCATGCGCAGGGTCGCCTCGCCTTCGTGGAGCGCCTTGACCCGCCAATCGACGCGGGCTTCCGCGCGGGCCGCGATTTCCACGGTTTTGCCTGCGCCATCGATTGACTCGAGGTTTTTTCCATCGAGTTCTAACGACACTTTCACGGATTTTGGTCTATCGCTATCATTGTGGACCACCGCGCTGAGGACTGCCTCATCGCGCTCGACGAGAAAACGCGGCGCCTGCAGGCGCACTAACAAATCCTTGGAGGTGATGATTTCGGCACTGCCTTCGCCAACCTGGGTGTCCTTGCCGAGTGTCCAGACGCGGGCCTTCCATGTGGTGAGGTTGTCGGGAAATTCTAACGGGATTTCGGCGTGGCCATCGGCGTCGGTTTCAATCGATCCCGCCCATTTCAACAGGTCGGCGAAATCCTTGCGCACCAGGATGGGCGCGGCGGCTTGCGCGGGCTCGCCTGCGAAGGCATCTCCGCCATGGGGCTTGCCGCCATCTCCATCGCCACCGCGGGGGCGGCCGCAAGCATGGCATTACCATCACTCATCATCGGGCTGGCACTCTTGGCCAGACTCATCATTCTGCCGGTTCCGCCACCCGAACCGAATCCCCTCCCACCCAAGTTGCCGATTCCGCCACCGCCGAATTGACCGAGCGACTGCATTCCGGTGACATTCGGCCGCAGCAGATTACCCGGGGAACCCGGCAGTGAATTGGAACCACTATGATTGTAGTAGTTATTCTTCCACTTCCAGAAATTCTCATGGATCGGGCCGACATTCGAGCCGCGGGTGATCGCCTCAAGTGACTTGTCATAAATGGCGAGCACGGTGGTGCCGGCAACCGGTTGGCCTGCCGCGTCGCGAAGCGTGACGCGAAGGCTGGATTTTTCGCGGGGTTTCACTTTGGGTTTTGCGGGTTCCAAAGTGACCTCGATCACCTTGCTGACCGGCGGCATCAACACCTGCCTCAATGCCGTGTGAACTTCCGCGCCATGAACGGTGATTCCCTCGATGAACATGTTAGGCATATCCTTCAGGTCGAGCGGAACGGGAACTTCCAAGCTCTTGCCATCGAGTTGGATGCGTTGAGCCTCGCGGCCCGCGTTGCCGGCGATGTGGAGGAAGAGCCAGACATGGGCGTTGGGGTGGTCGCTGTTGACACGGAGTTTGAGCGTCTCGCCGGGCTTGTAATCGGACTTGTCGGACACCAATTCGAGCGGCCCGAACTTCCAGGCGGCGGGATCATCGCGGCCAGGGCCGTGGACGTTGAGGATGGTGGCGCCCTCGACAGCCTCGCCACCCTTGAATGACAGGCTGGAAGCCAACCGGTATTGACCGGTGGCGGGTGCCGCGAATTTCTGATGCACCTCGCCTTCGGCGTTTGTTTCGACGGGCCACGACTGGACTTCCTTTTCCGTGACACGGCCGTCAGGACCCATCACTAACTGATAGATCTTGAGTGTGCCCTTTGCGGCGGCGACCGGTTTGCCGGCCAGAGTGGCAGAGGAAACGGTTGCCTCCACGGCATCGCCGGCCTTGGCGTAGCCACGGTTCATCCAGACGACTACCTCGAAGGGCTTGCGCGCGGCAATCACCGAACCGGTGCCGCGCTCTTCGCGACGCGATGCGTCGACCACCCGGGCTTCGATCACATACTTCGCATCCATGTCTCCGTGAATCGCCTTGGCGGATGCGGTGTTGATTTCCACCTTGGCGGTGCCGTCCGGGCCGATGGCTAGGTTTTGCTTGAGCACCAATTCATCGGGCGTCCAACGGTTGCCCTGCCACCATGGCGGACGCGGCGGCAGACAACCCCAGCTTTTCCATGTCGGGTGCCACGACGACGCGTCCGCGCCGTTCCACCACGCGCCGGGGCCATAGAGCCAATCCCAGCGCCAGCAAGGGAACCAGCGCTCGCCGAGCGAGGCGCGTTTGACGATGACCTCGACATTCGCGTTTCTCACAGGGGCCCCATGGAAATAGGTCGCCTTGATGGTCGCGGCAAATGTGTCGCCTAGCTTTATCGGTTCGGTGGGGGCTTCGATTTTCACCTCGTATTCGGGTTTGCGGAATTCCTCGACCTGGAAGGAAACCATCGCCGAAAGCTGGTCGTTGATCTGATAGACCGCGCGCCAAGACCCGAGCGGGGCGTCCTTGGGAACGATGGTAGTGGTTTCAAGCGCACCGAGGCCGTCGGTTTTGAGGTTGTCGATTTTCACAGCTTCTTCGCCGCGGCCGTTGAAAAGTTTGAGGGTTCCTGACTTGTTAGACCACCTCGTTTCGTCGGGTTGAAAATACCCGAGGTTTCGGAGAAAAAACTTCAGG
>CAIYYV010000418.1 GCA_903930425.1 Akkermansiaceae bacterium
AACCGCTCGCGCTGACAGTCCTCACTCCCCTGTGGCTCGCGCAGGCCAGCGCGCCCGACGCGATCCACCCTACACGCAATGCATCCCGGTCCGCTTCCCTTTGGAAATCTTTGCAATCGATCCTAGACCTCGCGCACAAACCCGTTTATGTTTCTTTCAGTTGTTTTTGTCAGTCCCCTGCTCCATGGAAACTCTCGTACGCCTTCCTGAATCCGCTCCACCCACCACCTTGGCGGAGGTGATAGCTGCACTGCGCAAAGAATTTCTTTCCCCGCGCCACGAGGCCAAGGCATGGGGTGATTGGATTTACCTCGAGTGTTATGACACCGTGATCAGCATCCTGTCTAACAACGGCCTCAGCAATTCCGCGACCATCGAACATGGCGAGGGTGAGGAAGACGGTGAACCGATCGACTCAATCCTTCGCGCCTTCGGCCGTCTGGGTTGGCGCGGCGTGGATGCCGATGGCGAATACCCGCTCGTTTGATGTCCATGGAACCCATCACATTCCAGCCACTTTATATGGAACGCGTCTGGGGCGGCCGCGAGCTTGAACGCGTTTATGGCCGTTCACTGCCCGCCTCCCAACAACCGATCGGCGAGTCATGGGAAATCGTAGACCGTGAACAGGAGCAATCCATCGTCGATCAAGGGCCGCTGGCCGGGACCTCACTCCATGAGCTTTGGACCACGCACCGCGAGTCAATCTTCGGCTCGGGCTTCGGAAATCACCCACGCTTCCCGATCCTCATCAAAGTGTTAGACGCGCGCGACGATCTCTCGCTGCAAGTGCATCCGCCCGTTCACTTGGCTGCCGAGCTTGGAGGCCAGCCGAAAACCGAAATGTGGTTCATTGCCGATTGTGAGCCGGGCGCGAGCCTCTACATCGGATTGAAACGTGGCGTCACTCGCGCGGCTTTCGAGCAAGCGCTGGCCCGCGGCAGCGTGGCCGATTGCGTGCATGCCGTGAAACCGCTTTCAGGCGATTCGATTTTCATCCCCTCCGGGCGGCTGCATGCCATCGGCGCGGGTTTCCTGATTCACGAGATCCAACAAAACTCGGACACGACTTTCCGCGTCTTCGATTGGAACCGCCTCGGCCTTGACGGCCAACCCCGCGCCTTGCACGTCGCCCAATCCCTCGCCAGCATCGATTTTGACGACTTCGAACCGACGATGGACCCTTGCGATGGCGGCACGCTTGCGGACTGCCCCTATTTCAAAACCCGCAAAACCATTCTAACGGCCGGCCAGTCACTCCCGAATCCCGACCCGGATCAATTTGTGATTCTCTCGGTGGTGGATGGCATGCTGGAAAGCGCGGGCGGCCGCCGTTTCCGCAAAGGCCAATGCCTTCTCATGCCGCGCTCCGCCGCCCCGCTCAGGGCCATGGAAAACTCGACCGTGCTCCAAGTGACTCTGCCCGTACCCCTATCCCCTCCATGTCATTTTCTTCAGTAAACGAAACCATTGGACGCCAGCGTTGGACGATTTGCGCGCTGATCTTCGCCGCCACCACGATCAATTACCTGGATCGCAACGTCCTCGGGCTTCTCAAACCCGTGCTCTCATCCGCCGGCGTGTTCGGGGCCCTCAAGGCCGATCAGGAGTTGAACTATTCCACCGTCGTCATTTGTTTTCAAATCGCCTACGCAGCAGGTTTGCTGTTAGCCGGCAGGATTATCGATAAAATCGGCACCAAAAAAGGCTACGCTTATTCCCTCATCGGCTGGAGCATCGCAGCGATGGGTCACGCCTTCGGCCACCAAACGTGGAGTTTCGGATTTTGGCGCGCCGCCCTTGGGGTCACCGAGTCGGGCAACTTTCCCGCTGCAAACAAAGCCATTGCCGAGTGGTTCCCCAAAAAAGAACGGGCCCTCGCCACCGGCCTCTACAATTCCGGTGCCAATGTCGGCGCGATTATCGCCCCGCTCTGCGTGCCCTACATCGCCGCCGCCTGGGGCTGGGAATGGGCCTTCATCCTCACCGGTGCCGTTGGCCTGACCTGGCTCGCTTTCTGGTATACCCTCTATGACTCGCCCGCTGCAAAATTGCAAAACGGGCAATTGTCACAGGCGGAATACAATTTCATCCACAGTGACCTCGACGAGCAGGAAGCCGAAAAGGCCGACCTCGGCACGTCCAAGGTCTCGTGGTTCCAATTGCTCACGTTCCGCCAAACATGGGCCTTCTTTATCGGCAAGTTTCTAACAGACCCTGTCTGGTGGTTTTTCCTCTTTTGGCTTCCGTCGTTCCTTGAGGGTGAAAATGCCCGCAAGGTGCTCGCGTTTATGGCCGCCCATCCGGACTACACCGGTGAAAAAGCGAACATCCCCGGCGTGATCAGCTGGCCGTTTGCCGTCGCGGTCGTTTACACGGTTTCCGCCGGCGGGTCGATCTTCGGCGGTTGGCTGCCTAAAAAATTCATCAATGACGGGATGGATGCCAACAAGGCCCGCAAGCTGTCGATGTTCCTATTCGCCTTGTTCCCCCTCACCGTGCTGCTCGCTTCGCGCCTTGGCGCTATCAATACCTGGCTCGCCGTCGCCACTATCGCCATCGCCTGCGCCGCCCACGCGGCCTGGTCGGCTAACATCTTCACGACGGTTTCGGATATGTTTCCAAAAAAAGCGGTCGCTTCCGTCACGGGGATCGGCGGCATGGCAGGTGCCGTGGGCGGCATCCTCATCGCCCGCGCCGCGGGTTTACTGCTCAAGCACTACACCCTGTTAGGTAAGGTCGAGGTCGGTTACGGCATCCTCTTTGTGGTGTGCGGATCGGCTTATATCATCGCCTGGGTGATCATGCACCTGCTCGTGCCGAAGTTCCGGAAGATCGTCCTCTAACGGCTTATTCTTCCAGCGTGCTGAGGTCACCTTCGGGCAAGCCCTGGGCGCGGGCCTTCAGCACCCGGCGCATGATTTTCCCTGACCGGGTTTTCGGGAGTTTATCGATAAACCTGATTTCCTCGGGGCGTGCGATCGGACCGAGGTGCTGCGAAACGTGTTGGCGCAATTCTTCGCTCAGGTCTTCGTGGGGATCAAATCCCGGGTTGAGCTGGACATAACAGAAGATGGCCTGGCCTTTGACTTCATGCGGCAAACCAATGGCAGCGGATTCAGCCACAGCCGGATGGGTGATGAGTGCCGATTCCACTTCGGCAGTGCCCAGACGATGCCCGGAAACTTTGATGACATCATCCACCCGCCCGATAATCCAATAGTAACCATCCTTGTCGCAACGCGCGGAATCCCCGGTCATGTATTTCCCGGGATACTTGCTCCAGTACGATTTGACGTAACGCTCGTCATCCCCATAAAGAGTTCTCATCATCGCAGGCCACGGACGCGTGAGCACCAGAAATCCTTCCGCTCCCACTTCAACCGGGTTGCCAGCCTCATCGACAATTTCAGCCACCTGCCCGAAAAACGGCCGGGTGCCCGAACCGGGTTTGAGCGGCACCACCGGGGTGGGCGTGATCATAAAAGCCCCTGTCTCAGTCTGCCACCAGGTATCCATGATCGGACACTTCCCCCTGCCAATGACATGATAGAACCACTTCCATGCCTCGGGATTGATCGGCTCACCCACCGAACCGAGCAGACGCAACGAGGAAAGATCATGCTTGTTAGGCCAAGCATCACCAAAGCGCATCAATCCGCGAATGGCGGTAGGCGCGGTGTAAAAAATCGAGATGCCATAACGTTCGATCAACTGCCACCAGCGGTTGGGATAGGGATACGACGGCCCACCCTCGAAAATGAAGACGGTGGCACCATTGAGCAGCGGCCCGTAAACAATATACGAATGACCGGTGATCCATCCGGGGTCCGCGGTGCACCAAAAACGGTCCTCATCAGTGATATCAAAAACGTATTTGAGCGTGGAGTATGTGCCAACCATATACCCGCCGTGGGTATGCATGATGGCTTTGGGCGTGCCCGTCGAACCGGAAGTATACAAAATGAAAAGCGGATCTTCGGCATCCATCACCTCGGTGGCGCACTTCCCGTTGGCAATCGGCAAGGCACAAAGGTCGTGATACCAGTGATCGCGCATCGCTTCCATCGGCACCTCGTGACCACTGCGTTTCACCACAACCACATTTTCAACAGTCGGGCAGTGCCTGAGTGAATCATCCACAATCCGCTTGAGCTCCACCAACTTGCCGTTCTGAAGACTGCCGTCACAGGTGATGATGAGCTTCGACTGACTGTCGGCAATGCGCCCCTGAAGCGCATCCACGGAAAACCCGCCGAACACCACCGAATGAATCGCACCAATCTTGGCGCAGGCTAACATGGCAAAAACAATTTCCGGCACGCGACCCATGTAGATGGTGACGCGGTCACCCCGGACAATGCCCATGGCCTTGATGATGTTCGCCATGCGGCACACCTCCCGATTCAACGCGTAATAGGAAAAGGAACGATCGCATTTCCCGTCCTCACTCTCCCAAATGAGTGCCAGCTTGTTTTTCCGGTAGGTCTTGAGATGACGGTCCACCGCATTGTGGGTGATGTTGACCTTGCCGCCGACAAACCACTTGAAAAATGGCTTGTTGGAATCATCCAATACCTGCTCGCACGGCTGAAACCACTCTAACTCCCCGGCCTCCTTGGCCCAAAAACCCGATAGATCACCCAGCGCATACGCGGCGGTTTTTTCCCAATCCTTCAACACCGCCTGGGAAACCACCTCGGTTGACGGGTAAAACACCTCTCCTTCCATGGGCGGTTTATGAGTTGTCATCAGGGTTTTCCAGATTGGTCAGCATCTCAATCACACTAGATCTGTCTTCCAAACAACTCAAGCAAGAAAAACAGCTCCTTGTGTCTTGAATTGCCGCGATCCATTCCGCCCTCACTCGATGGACTCTGGACGCGGGCGCTTTGGAAGGATAGATCCTGTGCATGACCGTTCGCACCCGCTTCGCTCCCTCGCCCACCGGCTACCTCCATGTCGGCGGCGCGCGCACCGCCTTGTTCAACTGGCTCTTTGCCCGCAAGCACGGCGGCACGTTTCTGCTGCGCGTCGAGGACACCGATGAGGCCCGCAATACCGACGCGGCCAAACAGGCAATCTTCGATGGCTTGCTTTGGTTAGGACTGGATTGGGATGAGGGACCTGACAGGGGCGGCAATCACGGGCCGTATTTCCAAAGCGAACGCAAACCCGTCTACGACGCATGGTTCGACAAATTGGTGACCGCCGGGCGGGTCTATCAGGATGACGGGGCGTGGCGGTTCCGTTTCGACCGCAAACAAATGACCATGCAGGATCTGGTGTGCGGAGAGGTGATCATTGATTACCGCGACGAATCGAACACGCCGGACATGGTGGTGAAGCGCTCGGATGGCTCTTATGTGTTTCACTTCGTGAATGTTGTGGATGATTTGGAAATGGAGATCACCCATGTGATTCGCGGCGAAGACCACTTGATGAACACCCCAAAACACCTGCAACTCATCGAGGCCTTAGGCGGATCACCTCCCCAATACGCACACCTTCCGCTCATCCTCAATCCCGACGGCTCCAAGATGTCAAAACGTGACGCCGGCGCCGCCGTGGATGATTACCCCCGCCAGGGATTTCTTCCGGGCGCTGTCGTCAATTTCATCGCGCTGTTAGGGTGGTCACCCAAAACTGATCAAGAAATTTTCTCCCTGGAGGAACTCGCAGACCGCTTCGCATTGGAAAACGTGAACCGCGCGCCAGCGCGTTTTGATTTCGAAAAATGCAAGTGGGTGAACCAACAACACCTGGTCGCACTCAGTCCGGGCGATTTCTCCGTCGCGGCGGAACCGTTCGTGCGGGCCGCCGGATTGCCGGTACCCGATCACTTCACCGCGGTGGCCGCCGCCGTGAAGGACAAGGTCCGCCTTCTTGAAGAAGTCCCGACCGCAGTCGACTTCCTGCTCCACGATGCGTTTTCCTACGATGAGGAAACCGTCACAAAAGCGCGCGCTAATCCCGCCGTAAACGAATTGTTAGAGACTCTTGCGCAACAGTTCGACACATTGTCCGACTGGTCTGGCGACGGCGCGAAGGCCGCTCTCAACGAAACCGCGAAGACCGCCAGCATCAAACCAGGACCGCTCATGTTCGCACTGCGAGTCGCGCTTTCAGGCCGCGCCCACGGACCGGACCTCGGCGAAATCCTCAACATCCTCGGACAAAACCGCAGCACCGCGCGCGTCCGCCAGTTCTCCAAGATGCTCTAACACCCTATGACCACGCCTCAATGTTACACACTCGACGATCTCGTGTCCCGAGAAACGCTCGATGCCGGGTCCGCCAAGCCCGCTCGATTGGCCGTGATCGGCTGCCCAGTCGCCTTTTCAGCCTCGCCGAGGATGCATCAACCCGCGCTCGATGCGGACGGGCATCACGCCCGATACATCCGCTTGGAAGTGCAACCGGGACAAGTCCCGCTCGCATTTTCACGGATGCGTGCGCTCGGCTTCATCGGTTGCAATGTGACAGTACCGCACAAGCTTGACGCATTGAAAAATTGCGATGAAGTCCATCCGGACGCGCAGGTATTAGGCGCAGTGAACACAGTGCGCTTCGACGCGGACGCAACGCGCGGGTTCAATACCGATGGACCGGGCTTCGCCCATGCCATCCAAAATGATTTCGGATTGCCACTGGCCCGTCTGAATGTCGCCATCGTCGGAGCGGGAGGAGGCGCTGGACAGGCAATCGCCGCCCAATGCGTCTTGTTAGGTGCAGCCAAATTGATTTTGATCAACCGCACCATGGAAAAACTCGGGCCGCTGGTCGAGCGTTTGGCCACGCTGGGGTTTCCAACGGAAATCATCCCGTTAGGATTTTCCGACGGCTCGCTCGCGCGGCATTGCCGGGCCTGCGATCTGATCGTGAACACCTCATCGGTCGGCCTTAACGCGGGAGACCCATCGATCCTGCCTGCCGACTGCCTTCTGCCATGTCATTGCGTCTATGACACGATCTATCAGCCACCGGAAACCCCGCTGCTCATGCTGTCACAAGTTGTCGGTTGCCGCCGTTCTAACGGACTTTCCATGCTGCTGCACCAAGGCGCACTCGCCTATCAACATTGGTTCCCCAAAACCCATCCCCTCGCCGTGATGCGGACGGCTCTGGGTCTCGCTCAATCCTGAGCCCCGGCCCCGTCGGAAACAGCCGGCTCCACTCCCGGATCATCCACGGAATACCAATGGCAGGCGAGCACTTCTAGAACCTCGAATGTTCGCTCCGTATTCTCATTGGAACGCCGTATTTTCACACGCACCCGGATCATCCCTTCCGGGTTCAAATCCGCGAGTTGCGCGTTGAAGACGCGCTTGCCATCCCGTGTCAGCTGGAATGCCGCATCTAACAATTTCCCGCTTCTGCTATTGCGGGAAATGAGAAACTCAGGCGATTGATAGCCGACATCTTGTGGATGGCCGAATCGCGGGGCGTAAAGCACCACACTGATTGTTTCAGAATCTTTTCGTTCCTCGGCGAGGCGTTCGCGTGCCAACAGGCGGAATTCCGCGTCGGAGTCACCGTTACCCGATAGAAAAAGCGACCACGGACAATCGCTGTATCGCGCAAAATCCTCCCAATCAAGCCGCCATTCGTCATGCTCCTGACGGAATACCGCATCGAGCGTTTTGCCGTTCGGGGTCATCCAGTGGGTCTCGATCGCCTTGCCTCCAGGCACATTGAAAACCGCTCTTGCAGTGAGGCTGATCGTGTTGGTATCGATGTCCGCCAGCGAGTTCAAATCATAAAACCGGGCCATCCGCAAGGCGGTCGAAACCGGTGCCAAGACATACTGGTTGCGCGCCTCGGGAGTGCCTGCGGAAAGGAAACCCGAAAATGCGCCGATGCATGTGGGCAGGGCCTCGTTGAGAAGGAGGCTGTCCTCGTTCATGCTCACGAGCGGGACAGCTGGCTTGCGCTGAAAGGGATCGGGAGGCCACAATAGGCGTGCCACCAAAACAATTACGGCAAGGACCAGCAACCATCCACCAACGATCCTCAAGATCAACCACTTGGCATTGTGCGTTTTCCCGCTCTTTCTGCCGCGTTGCCGCAGGCGTTCGGCAGGCGGACTGAAGTCAGGCGCCCCCAACTCATGAACCGTCGCGGCCTGCGACATGGATTCCAGAATGCCAATACCCAAACTCGGGTCCGCTCCACAATGCGGGCAGAGCCGCCCCAACGCTTCACCCGATTGCGCCTGAAACAATGAACCACAGCGACCGCAATGGAACCAAAACATGTTAGAATCACTCACGATTGCTTGGGTTATAGGGTGATCCATTCGTTGTGAAGCATCTCTGAGATCTGCCATTGGTTTGGAAGTGAGCCCGCGAATCCATGATCCAAACGAAGAGTGACTTTTTGAGGCGTGGTCACACATTCTAACAATCCACCGGTTTGAAGAAGCTTTCCAAGGGCAAGCTCAGCAACATCGCCGCGGCGCGTGTAACCCCAAATCGTCTTGCGCTGATCCGGTGAAAAAAGCTGATAACTCTGGAATTCTTCCTCTGAAAATGCGGAGGTGTAAAAATTGGAAAGAACAATCCGGGCTCGAATCTCATTCGGATCTCCCTGATTGCGCTCTAATTCCTCAAAAGTGGCCGTGCCGTAACCGGTGGTCGCTTTCCAATCCAGCAACAATTCGGTTTTTGAAATCACAAAATAGGCGCTGAATTCGGGACAATCCGGCCGCACTCCACTCAAAAGCCCAAAGGGCCTACCGTCGTTGTCCACCACATTCCAGATGGCGTCCACGGACGGAGGCCCATCGTTGGAAGCCACGGCCAAACTGCCGCTCGCACGGATGAGGCGCTCCACTTCCTTCGCATTCCGCAGCAAGGGCAACAAATCATCCACGACCCGCGCCCGCGCAAAGGCCCGAAACACCTGCTCGGCCTCCGATTGCCGGATGAGAAGGTCATTCCATGACGCGCTGCCCGCGGAAGTTTTCTCCGGGTCTAACACAAACTCCAACTGCGAGTCGCCAGGACGCGCCGCATTCGACCGGTTGATGAAAGGCAGAAGCACCAAAGCCAAAACGACCAAGGCAGCGATCCCCAGACCGGTCCCGAGAATCCAGCGAAGGGATATCTTCCGGGCAGGCATCCCCCAGTCCTCACCCTCCTCCTCAAGGAGGCGGTGCAGGTCATTGATGACCGGCTGCGGCTCCTGCAAGGGCATCTGCCGCGGAACTCTGGGTGTGGATGAAACCTCAGGAGAAAGCCGGACCACTTGACTGTCGATTTCCTGAACCTCTAACTGATAGTCGGAATCTTCAGCTTGCGCCTCCTGGGGGCCGGCTTCAATTCTCAATCCCACCAACTGGCTGTCGGCGGGAGAAGACGATGAAATCCCGGTCTTGGGTTTTTTAGATGGCAGCACGGTGGCCGCCACACCCGGTGCCGACTGCAAGCCGGGCAATGGCAAGCCGACAGGATCTCCCCAAACATTCTCCAAGGTGAAGTCGGGCGTTGGATTGGGGGGATCGATGAGGCTTGGGTTCATCTCGTCTCGCGGATCGTATCGGCGCGCACTATGCGGGTGAATTTCCGCTGATGCAAGCAGGTTTGGCCTGGCGTGCCTGCCATGTAGATGATTCGGCGGCTTGAGTCCGAAACCGTTAGCGGGTGACCGTCCGCGTATTTCAATCAAGAGTGATCGCCACTGGACAGTGATCGGAACCGTGGACGTGCGACAGGATTCCCGCAGTCGCAACACGAGGCAATAACCGCGCAGAGACTCCAAAATAATCAATGCGCCATCCAATATCATGCACCCGCGCCCCCGAACGGTAGGACCACCAGGAATACGCGCCTGTTTGGGCAGGATGATGATGACGAAACGTGTCCACAAACCCCGCATCTAACAATTGAGTGAAACTGGCGCGCTCCTCATCCGAGAATCCGGGATGGTGACGGTTTTCACGAGGACGGGCGAGATCGATTTCCTGGTGGGCGACATTGAGATCACCACAAAAAAGCACGGGTTTGCGGGTGGCCTCGCGCACCAGATGCGCGCGGAATGCCGCGTCCCATTCCAACCGATAGGGCAAGCGTCGCAACGCGTCCTGTGCGTTGGGAGTGTAGACATTGACGAGGATGAAATCCGCATACTCGAGAGTGAGCACACGCCCCTCTCGGTCGTGCTCGTCAATCCCAAGGCCGCTCTTCACGGCGATCGGCCGCTCACGAGTGAAAACGGCAACCCCCGAGTAACCGGGTTTTTCCGCCGAGTTCCAGTAGGCGTGATACCCGCCGAGTTCCAAGGGAAGCGGGACTTGTTCCGGCCGGGCTTTGGTTTCCTGCAGGCAGAGGATATCCGGTTGTTCCGTGGTCACAAACTCGCCGAACCCCTTGCCGAGCACCGCGCGCAGGCCATTGACATTCCATGAGAGCAGTTTCATGACCCTGAAAACACAGGTGCACACATCAAAACTGCGGAATCAAGTCGCGGAAAAAGGAACGCCACCTGCTGATTCATCATCTCAACGTGCCGCAATGGCGAGGCCCGGCTGTTGACGAATGATGTTAGAGAGCATCTGGCGGCAATGCCCGAAACTCGTGCGCTGTTTGAGAAGCTCCGCACTGCGGGTGAATGAACCCCACTGGACAATGGTCAACTCCACATTGCGGCTGCCCCAAAGCTTCATGACCTCCTGGCTCGGCTTGTAAATGTCAATGGTGCCGGTGCCGGCCAAGGCGGATCCGTAATCGTCCACCACATAGAGATACGGCAAGCCTTTGATGCGAAAAGTGGTTCCCACTGGATAGAACGACCAATCCGCCGCAGCGCTGCGCACCCGGTTGCTGTAGCGCAACTGCGTCCCGGTGGCATTCTTTTTGCCGTAAATCAGGTGATCATTCTCGGTGGAAGTGTAAGCCGTCGTGCGCACGATGCGACTGCGCTCACTGAAGGTATACACCGGCATCGAGTGCTTGTCCCGCGGCTTGGCTGCCGCAGAGGAAAGCGCCATCGACGAAGGGCCGGGCAAAGCAAATTGTTCGTCACCTGCAAAACCTGAGCCACCGATTCGAGATTTGGGGAGAATGGCCAACCCGGAACTTCCACAACTGGAGAAGAGCACCGCGGCGAGCACAAGGGGGATGAGGGAAACGAGTCGTAAAATCATGCTTCGGGGATCAGGGGATGAGGTCAGGGGGTGTGACGTGCCGCTTGGCAGCGCGTTACAAATCGCCGCAACTCATAGGCAATACCTGCTCTCCCCGCAAACGGAAAATCACCTCCCTGCCCCCAATCCCCCTAAGAACTGTTGGTTTTAAGCGAGTTGCAAAATCTAATTGTTGGGCTGAGCCGTCAACAAAAAATACCATGTAACCACGTGACCCGCCCGAATTGACCGCTCTGGGTGGCCCTGCCTTGCAGTTTGCGAGCAAAGGACTCGACTCCGGCTGCCTTTCCAGTCCAACTCACCGCGCATGAAATCCCGAAGTTTTGGCGTGCAAGGTCCACCCGGCAAACAGGCCCGCGAAAACCGCCACGCCCCCGTATTGGAGAAATCCGCACCGGCGCTCGACGAAGATGAACTGCTGGCTCTCGTCGCACAGCAAGCCCTGCCCTTTTTGCTCATCCTCGATTGCGTGCAAGACCCGCATAACCTCGGGGCCATTCTGCGCACGGCCGAGGCGGCGGGCGTGCATGCCGTGGTCGCCCCCAAAGACAAAGCCGTTGGCATCACCGAAACGGTGCGCCGGGTTTCGGTGGGCGCGGCCGACCATGTGCCGTTCGCGCAGGTCACCAATCTGGCGAGGACGATGGAAAAACTCAAGGCCGCCGGACTCTGGTTGGTGGGCACCTCGGACCATGCCACCTCAAAATCCCTCTACGATCTGGATCTCAAAGGACCGCTGGCACTCGTGATGGGTGCCGAAGAAAAAGGCCTGCGCCGCCTCACACTCGAACACTGTGATTTTCTCGCCACCATCCCGATGGCCGGCAAAGTGGAGTGCCTGAACGTCTCGGTCGCCACCGGCGTCTGTGTGTTCGAGGCGCTGCGCCAACGCCGATTGGCCTTATGAACGAACCTGTCCGCATTCTATCGGATCTGCACCTCGGCCACAGGGCATCGCGGATTGATCATGTCCGCGCCCTTCGGCCGGTCCTGCATGGAGCGGGCACAGTCATTTTCAATGGTGACACTTGGCAAGAACTGGTCTTGCCCTGGCGCGAACATTCCGCAGCGATGCTCGCGGAACTCAAAGACCTCTGTGCCGAAGTCGGCGTGGACACGGTTTTTCTATCAGGAAATCACGACCCGGGCTGGCCGGGCCCCGGCTGGGTGGAGTTGGCAGGCGGGCGCATCATCGTCACGCATGGCGATGCGCTCCTGTTTGATGGCTCGCCATGGAAACGCGAAATCCTCAGTTGCGGCGAAC
>CAIYYV010000419.1 GCA_903930425.1 Akkermansiaceae bacterium
GCAATGATTCCGAGCTTTATTGAAATCCCAGACCCCAACTTACGATGATCCTCAAACGCATAGTCCTGTGGCTTGCTGCTCTTGTTTGTCTGACCGCGTCGGTGGTGGCGCAGATTCAGCCTGGGCGGGCCATTATCATTACCATTTCCGGTGTGCCCGCCGAGGAGAAGGCGCGCTTTGATTTGAACTATCCGGTATCCGAATCGGGAATGATCAACATGCCGCTGATCGGGCAGGTGCGCGCGGCCGGGTTGAAAGCCGATCAATTGCAAGCGGTTTTGGAGTCGCGTTACAAGTCTGCCGGCATTTATACTCATCCGACGTTTCAAGTCATTGATTCGACGGCGGGTAAAATTGTGGATCAAGTGGTGGTGGTGGGAGGACAGGTGCGCCGGACGGGGCCTGTGCCGTATAACAGGACCATGACGCTTTATCAGGCGATTCAGGCGGCGGGAGGGCCCACCGAGTTTGGCAGCATGAAACGAGTGAAGCTGCTGCGTGGGGGGCAGCAAAAGCAGTATGATTTGACTGAGCTGAAGTTTATGCAGATTCCCTTGGAGCCGGACGATACGATAGAGGTTCCCCAGAAAACGCCATGGGGGAGTTGATGAGGTGGTGTCACGGTGGCTTGCGTGGCTGTCCCGTGGATTTTTTCCAGAGAACCCATTTCCGACATATTTTGAGTGGTCATGCACGAGAGCGACAAACGGGCGGGATTTGTGAGGGTATTGGTGCTGGGGTTGTTATGGGCCACCGCGGCCATGTCATGGTCGATTGAACTGCCTGCCGGGCCGCTTTTGAGGTTGAAGTCGGAGGAGTTTTCCAAGCGGGAGGTTGCTCAGGCGGAGTTGTTAGTTTGGGCGCGCGGGCATGTGGAACCGGCGATGGATGCGTTATACCGTCACACGCGGGTGGCGGATGATCCGGAGGTGAGGGACCGTTGTCTTGCGGTATTGCGCGAATTGGTCCATGACGAATACTTGAAGCAGGGGGAGGGGTATTTAGGGATTCGGATGTTGGATGAATTTGCGAAGGTGCCGGGAGATCTTGAATTGCGGAGTGTGATTCGGGTGATTCAGGTGGTTCCCGACTCTGCGGCGCAGCATGCGGGGCTTCAGATGAATGATTTGATTGCTGCTTTGGGCGACCAGGTTTGGCGCAAGGATCCGGCGTCACGGATGTTCACTGAGAAAATCCGTCAGCTGAAGCCGAACACTCGGATTCAGCTGAAGGTGTTGCGAGACGGCAAGTTGCTGGAAATGGGTCTCACTTTGGCGAGGCGGCCGTTGATTGCGGACTCGTTGTTTTTAGATGCGCGGCAGGTGGATTTAGAGGCCGTCGAGCGGGTGGCCAAGGAAGCGTATTTTCGTCGATGGCTCGAGGGACGGAAGTTGGGGCGTTGAGGCGATTTCGGATTTTGGAAATCGACATTTGAGAAAGCCGTGGCAGTTTTTAGAAACATTTGCAACCCCGCTCCGTTTGACCTTCATGATTCGTTCTTGGTACAGAAAAGCCACTTCCGCTGCCGTTTTGGTTGCGTTCACTTGTTCGGCCTGGGCGCAACAGGCGGATTTCAATGAAGTGGGTCGGCAAATGGCCATCATGTTGCAAAACAGTCATTTTGCGCGGCTTCCATTCAATGAGGAGCTGAGTCGGCGGTTTCTTGAGGATTACCTGAAGGATTTGGATTTCCAGCGTCTTTATTTCACCCAGCAGGATGTGGACACATTCATGGCCGAGTATGGGGGCAGTCTTCACACCTTGTTGTTGGAAGGGAAATTCATGATTGCCGCGACCGAGATCTATCAGGTTTTTGAAAAGCGGGTGGAGGAACGTGTGGCGCAAACGAGCAAGCTATTGAGCGGGGGAGAGTTTGATTTCACGGTCAAGGAGTCGGTGATGTTGAGTCGGAAAAACGCGCCTTGGCCGAAAAACGAGAAAGTGGCGATGGATTTATGGCGTTTGCAGATCAAGGAGGCGGTGTTGGCCGAGATGTTGCGTCGGGAATTATTTACGCGGCTTGCGAAGGAGCAGGGCAAGCCGGATCCTGGCAGTGATGACCGCAGTCCGAAGGAAAAGGTGGCGCTTCGCTACAAGCGTTTTTTGAGCAGCGTGAAGGACGTGGATGAGGAGGAAATCGCCAATTATTTTCTGAGTGCGGTGGCGCGGGCGTATGATCCGCACACGGATTACATGAGTTTTCGTGAGATGAGTCGGTTTAAGGACGGGATGAAGAATGAGCTTGTGGGGATTGGGGCCTTGCTTCAAGGCGAGGAAGATGGGGCGACCAAAATCATGGGGATTGTTGTGGGGGGGCCGGCCGACCAGGAGCGGTCTTTGAAGCTCAATGACCGGGTGATGGCGGTGGACACGCTCAACACCCGCAAGGCGGAGGACATGATTGATATTATGTTCATGAAAATCGACAAGGTGGTGGATTTGATTCGCGGCAAGGAAGGCACGTCGGTGGCGCTCAAGGTGGAACCTGCGGGAGGGCCGCCCGGCGAAACCAAAATAGTGGTGATTCAGCGAGGGAAAGTGGAATTGAAAGATGAGCAGGCGAGTGGCGAGGTGATTGAGATGAAGACGCCGCAGGGTGCGTCGCGTCGTTTGGGGGTGATCACGCTGCCATCGTTTTACGCGGATTTTGAAGAGGGTAAAATCAGTTGCGCCAAGGATGTTGAGCGCATCCTCAAGCGTTTGATCGAGGGGAAGATCGATGGGTTGATTCTGGACCTCAGCAACAATGGGGGAGGGTCGCTTGAAGAGGTGCGTCGCATGACGGGCTTTTTCATGGATCGCGGGCCGGTGGTGCAGGTGAAAAACACTCTGGGTCAAGTGCAGGTGAAGGACTCGGAAAACGGGCGGCCGATTTACAATGGGCCGATGGTGGTGATGACTGATAAAAGCAGTGCTTCTGCCAGTGAAATTTTGGCCGGGGCCCTTCAGGATTTCAATCGGGCGGTAGTGGTGGGGGAATCGTCCACGTTTGGCAAAGGCACAGTTCAGCAACCGATGGACATTGGGCGGATGTTGCCGCTTTTTTCTGTGAGAAACCGTGCGGGATTTCTCAAGGTGACGATTCAAAAATTCTATCGGCCGTCGGGGTCGTCCACGCAGATGGAAGGGGTGAAGTCGGACGTGGTTTTGCCCAGTTTGATGGATGCGCTGGAGATGGGAGAGTCCTTCATGGATCACTCGTTGCCTCATGATCGGATTCGTCGAGCTCCTGACTTTGCGCCGCTTGACGCGCAGACATTGTTTATACCACGCCTTCAGGAGTTGAGTCAGGAGCGATTGAATGCGAGCAAGGATATTACATATGTGATACAGGACATCAAGAAGACGAAAGAACGCCTGAAGCAGAACACCGTGACCTTGAACAAGGCGGCCCGAGAAAAGGAACTCGCCGAATCCGACACTCAACAAAAGGAACGCAATGCCGAGCGTCGCACGCGTTTTGAAAAAACGGGCAAAGAGGACAAGGAGAACCTCAAGTTCTTCAAACTCACGTTAGAAAGTCTCGACAAGGGAACCGGCCTCCAGCCATACGATCCCTCGGACGAGAGAGGTGAATACATGCGCCGTGCGAAGGACAAGGCCGAGGATTTGGATGAAACCCCGAAGTGGCCGACCGGTTTGAACCCTGTGAAGCGCGAAGCTCTTGCCCTGTTGCGGGATCTGGTGGATCTCACGGAGAATGCCAGAATGGCGGGATTGATCAAGTGAACGCGGTGCCGCGAGTTTCATGATGTCCGATATTTCCCGGAATCTAACAGAGGTCCTGAAACGGATAGATTCCGCATGTTTGCGTGCGGGACGACAGTCGTCCGAGGTGCAGTTGATTGCGGTTTCCAAGACCTTTCCCGCGGAGGCGGTGAGGGATGTTGTGGATGCGGGGCACCTTCATTTGGGGGAGAGCCGGTGGCAGGAGGCGGAGCCGAAGATCGCGTTGTTGCCGGGATTTCTTCACTGGCATTTCATTGGCAGGGTGCAGCGGAATAAGTTGCGCAAAATCCTTCCGTGCTTTGACGTGATTCATGCGGTGGATTCCTTGAGCATGGCGTCCGCCGTGAATGAATTGGCGAAGGAGCTCGGGTTGTTTCCCAAGGTGTTTTTGCAGGTCAATGTGGGAGAGGAGGCAAGCAAGGGCGGCTTTGAGCCTGTGGCATTGCGGGCGGAAATGGATCGCTTGTTTGCCTTGGAGCGCTTGGAGATTTTGGGCTTGATGTGCATTCCGCCGGCCACGGCTGAGTCCGAGTTGGCGCGTCCGTGGTTTGTGATGCTTCGGGATTTGCGCGACGTTCTGGTGCGCGAGTCGGGTGTGCCGTTGCCATTTTTGAGCATGGGAATGAGCGAGGATTTTGAGGTGGCCATTGAGGAGGGGGCGACTCATGTGCGCGTGGGATCCGCGATTTTCGGGAAACGCGCCTATCGGATGGACGGCGAGCTTGGTTGAGCTCAGATTGCCGTTGTGATTTCTGCGCGGACCGACTTGGCCATGTTGCCGTTGCTTCCTGCCAAGGAGGTGGCGGCCTTGGTGGCCGCGGGATTTCAGACCGTGGCGCAGGTGTTAGATCATCTGCCGAAGCGTCACGAGGATCGTCGTCGCTTTGATCGCTTCCCCAACCAGCCATCCGCCGCCGCCGTCTGTCTGCGCGGCATGGTAGTCGATTCGGCGAAGCGTCATTTCGGGCAGGGTCGTGGTTTTTACGAGGCGGTCGTCATGGATGGTTCGGGTGGAGTTTTCGGTTCCGGAAAAATCACCTGTCGTTGGTTCAACATGGCTTTCATCCACAAGCTCGTGGCTGCCGGGCAGGAAGTGGTTGTTTACGGCAAGGTGAAGGATTCTAACGGTCGTCTGATCATCGATCATCCCGAGTTCGAGATTCTTCGTGACGACGATTTGGAGGAAGCGTCCCTCCATCTTGAGCGCATCGTGCCGATCTATCGGAATATCGCCGGGCTTTCCCAGAGGCGCCTTCGGGAAATCATGCATCTGCTGCTCGTGCAGGCGGATCCTGAAACGCACTCCAAATCCTTTGAGGTGGTTCCAGATTTTCCGCGTGCGAGGGCGTTGTGGGACGCGCATTTTCCGGAGTCGATGGACCAGGCGCAGGCCGCGCGTCGTCGTTTCGCGCTCGAAGAGTTTTTTTTGATTCAATTGAATGTGGCGTGGCGGAGATTGCGTCATCACGAGCAATCCGGGCGGGTGCTTGGCAGGCGCACCACCTTGCTCAAGTTGTTTTACCAAAGTTTGCCGTTTGATTTGACGGGTGCGCAGAAACGTTCGATCCGGGAGATTGTTGCGGACATGCGCGAGCCGCGTCCGATGAACCGCCTGTTGCAGGGCGATGTGGGATCGGGAAAGACGTTTGTTGCCATGGCGGCGATGTTGCTGGCCATCGATTCCGGTTGTCAGGCGGCGCTGATGGCTCCGACGCAGATTCTTGCGGAGCAGCATTTTCTGACATTCCGACGTTGGTTAGATCCGTTAGGGGTGAAAGTCGCCTTGCGCACTAGCAATCGGGACGAAGCCAATGGTGTCGATGGGGAGGGTGAGGCACAAATGATTATTGGGACGCACGCGTTGCTTTATGAGGACGCGTTGTTCCGGGATCTCGCGCTCGTGGTCATCGATGAACAGCATAAGTTCGGCGTCGGCCAGCGCGCCTCTTTGATTCAACGCGGGGTCGCTCCCGATGTGTTAGTCATGACCGCGACGCCGATTCCCCGCACCCTGACACTGACGCTTTACGGGGATCTCGATGTTTCGCTGCTCGATGAAAAGCCACCGGGTCGCGGGAAAATCACCACCGCCGTGAGAATCAGCGCCAAGCAGTCGGATGTCACCGCATTTGTGAAGGAACAACTCGCCGCAGGCCGCCAAGCGTATCTCGTCTACCCGCTCGTCGAGGAAAGTGAAACCCTCAAGGCAGAATCTGCCACCGCCGCCTTCGAAAAATGGCGCAAACGCCTGCCTACACACGAGGTCGGCTTGATTCACGGCAAGCTCCGCCCCGATGAGAAGGAAGCCGTCATGCGGCGGTTTCGTGAGGGGCTGACCCGTGTTTTGGTTGCCACCACTGTGATTGAGGTGGGTTTGGATGTGGCGAATGCCACCGTCATGATCCTTCATCATGCGGAGCGCTTCGGTCTTGCCCAGCTCCACCAACTGCGTGGCCGGATTGGCAGGGGTGAGCACAACGGCTATTGCGTCCTCCTTACGGACTCAAAAACCCCGGAGGCGCTCGAAAAACTCCAGGTGCTTGTGCAATCATCCGATGGTTTTGAAATTGCCGAGGCCGATCTCCGGTTGCGCGGGCCGGGGGATGTGTTAGGCACCCTTCAGAGTGGCCTTTCAGAGTTGCGCTTCACCGATTTTCTAGCGGACATCGTGTTGTTGAGGGAGGCCCGATCGCTTGCCGATCGCGTGCTCGAAGACGATCCGCATCTCAATGCCAGCCACTGCGCTCTACGCCCGGCCATTCAAGAACACTTGGGCCCAGTGAGTCCTCCGGCGGCCATTTGAAAGGCTTCGATAAGGGGCATTTAAGAACCCTTTACCAGTTTCACTCCGCATATCCTTGCGTAAGTCGCGCTTTAAATGCTGAATTCTTTACCTACTTAATTATCCAGATATCCATGGTGATAACTACGCACATTCACGAAACATTAATGAACGCGCAGTTTGATTCGTCATTATTCCATTGCTTCCACGCATTCTAACATCACACCACACACCTCACCCATGAAGACCCTCTGGACACTTCCTCATGCCTCAACCCTTAGCCGCTGGGTTCGTGAAAAACAAAGCAGCCTCCTGTGGAGCGCGGGTGCGGGTGCCTCGTTGGCCTTGGTTCTGATTTCCTGCGGCACCACGGGTCGCACGATGATGGCCCCTCCCAACACCGTTCCGGGTGCCACCTTCGTGGGCACCAAGGAATGTGCGACCTGCCATGAAAAGCTCGTCCGTGACTTCCGCACGGCCGATCACGCGAAGCTCCAGGCCAAGGGGAAAAACGCCATCGATATGGGCTGCGAATCCTGTCACGGCCCGGGCAGCAAACACGTCGAGGCTGGCGGCGGCGCAGGTTCCATCGTCAACCCGAAAAAATCCCCGGATACCTGCTTCCAGTGCCACCTCGATAAAAAGGCCGAGTTCATGCTGCCCTATAGTCATCCGGTGCTTTCCGGCAAGATGAGCTGCAGTGACTGCCACAATCCGCACAAGGGTGGTGCCGTCAAGGGTGGTGGAACCCAGCTCTCCGGGAAAAACGAGACTTGTTTCCAGTGTCACACCCAACAACGCGGTCCCTTTGTGTTCACGCATGATGCGGTGCGCGAGGGTTGCTCTTCCTGTCATAACCCGCACGGCACAGTGAATCAGAAAATGCTCACGGAACGCAATTCCAACCTCTGCCTGAAATGCCACTTCCAACAACAGATCTCCAATGCAGGCGTGGTGGACGTGCCTGGATTGAATGCCGCGAACGCTCAAAATAGAGTCGGTGCTCGTGCGCATAAAACTGACATCGGACGCAGTTGCTGGACAGGTGGTTGTCATTCCGATGTCCACGGATCCAATGTGCAACGCCATCTTAAACCGTTCTAAACTGATTGCAGCAACCTTCACTCAATCCTCAGATGAAACCGATTCACTCTTCAATATTCCTACCGCAATCCAAGAACCTGCGTTCTATCCGTCTGGCACTGGCTGCTCCGGCGCTGGCGCTCACCATCGCCACCGCCCAGGCCGGCTCTCCCGCTGCGCCCACGGCTCCCGCCGAGGAAGCCCCCTTGTCCAACTGGATCGGCTTCACTGTGGGTGGTGCGATCACCAGTGGCAATGAGGCTGGCATGATGCGCCGCACCCAGACCAATGGGGACTTCTACGGCGGCATCGATACGTTCCAGCTTTCTAAAGCCCTCAATGA